>SLTF01000269.1 GCA_007130025.1 Spirochaetales bacterium
CCAAAGGCGTAGTCAATATTCACAATCACCGACCGGGAAATCGCCTCCCCACGAAGGGCGGGATCGATCGCTGCCACATCAACCTCTGCCGTGTCGACGAGCTGAACCTGAATTCCCGTTGATGCGGTCTCCCGCAGACGCACGATTCCGTTCTCCCGGGCGACGTTGAACGCTTCCTCCGCCTCACTGGGGTGAGCAAGAAAGAACTCTCGTGCCAGGGCGTACACCAGGTCGCTTCGATCGTGCCATGATTCATTCACCAGCGGATGATCGTGCTCTTTCGCCCACTCTACGATACGCATTGCGTTCGCGCCGTACCAGGGGTTCAGGCAGTTTGTCACCGAATGGGTATTGCTGCTGATGATATGGACCGGAAGATCCGACGGGAAACCGGACGGATGAACTCCCATCAGTTCGCGAGCCGCGTTGCCAACCTGGGCGGTCCACAGTTCGCTGCGCAGGCTGTTGTAGGTGTTCTTCCTCCGCTGCACGGTGATAGAGAACATCTCGTTGTGACGCACGATTTCCCAGAGCCGCTGCGGCGTATCGTCGCGCCAGACGGCACAGAGGCGCTGATACTCGCCCGCGGAGAACGGCAGCCCACTGGGAACCGCGTGGCCATCATCCTCGGGCTTCGCCGAGTTCATCGCGCGAGCAGCCAGCCGCTCGATGGTCTCGGGATCTTCCAGCCGGCGGCGGATTTTTCGTGCCTCAACGCTGTAGAGACAGATACAGGTCACCAGGTCAAAGAGATCGGACGCACCGTCGCGCAGCAGTACGACGTTCTTGCCGGGAAGCAGCTCCCAGATATCGCGTCGACGCGCCGCGGTCTCAACCATCGGGAAGAAGGCGTCGGGACGGGGAAAGCCCGCGGGATGTTGATCGGTCAATTGAAGAGCCAGAACCCGCGTGATGTTTGCCGGCAGCCTTCGCACCGCGTACTCAAGTGCCTCAAAATCGATCTCGCTGGAATGGGAAACCAACGGATGCAGGGCCGGTTGCAGCGCCTCGTACCGCTCGATGATTCGCGCGAGTGGGATGAACCCCTGGGTGGCGCTCCGCATGAGCTCGACGGTGAAACCGTCAAAGGCGGCGAAGATCCCCTGGCGATCGCGCAGAATCACCCCAAGCGCCTGCGCGAACGCGCGACTGGTTCGCACCAGCTCCATGAACCGTTCGCCCGAGACCACGTAACAGACGCAGTGCGACAGGGTTCGCACTTCGTACACGCGAGGTTCCTCGAATAACGGCTCCCACTCGCCTACGTAGTGGCCTGCCTCGATCACCTGCAGTCGAGGGCGCGGCGCTTTCGCGCGATCGAGTACTTCCACTTCTCCCTGGACAATGAGATAGACCGAACGGTCATCGGTATCTCCCTGTTGAATGACGGTGTGTCCCGGCGCGAACTCCACCCGTTGAAGGTGGGGAAGCAGGGCGCGCTTTTCGTCCAGGGAGAGAAACCGAAAGGGAGTTACCTGCTCGAGAAAGCCAACCAGCGAATCGCCTTGGGACTCAGTCATGGCGTCATACTACCATCGCGAACCAACGGAGACAACGATCACCATATTGCCGGAGATTGTATGTCGGCACATTCCTGCGCTGCGCTCACCGATCGGTGAGAATCTGCGCCCGTATGGTACGGAACTTCGCCAGAGCCGTAGCATACGAATCGTGAAAGGTATGGGTGAAGAGATTTTCTTCAACCAGATCTCCCGCAGCCGATTCAAACAGGCCGATGGGGTTCCGTACCGATCCGAGGATCTCCGCCTGGGAGATCCCGTGCTCCCTGAGAAACCGGCAGAACGAAACCTGATCGAGCGGCACCGGCGACGATTCGCGATCGTAGAGATAGCCGAGCCCGTCGAGGATCTGCTCGAAGGGGCTTTTCGAATAGTGGAACGCGCGCCCCGCGTGCAGGTGGGCGCTGATGAGCCCCTCCGCAATGAGGTTCTGCCGCATCCGCTCGACCAGATCACCGAAGTAGGCGTAGCTGGTACGGGTGCGAAAGATCATGACGGCGATGTCGGTACTGCGACTATTCTTGTGCAAGAGTGCAGGGATGTCGTAGTTGATGACAAAGCGGTCGCGGATTCGCTTGAAGCTCTGCCCATCGACAAACAGCAGGTCCTTCTCGTCAACCCACGAATCGAAGAGTTCTTCGGGACCAAGATTCAGCGCCTTGAGCGCCTCAAAGGAACCGACCACCGGCGCCGACTCAAACGGAACCTCGAACTTCCGCTCGAACTGGTCGCGCATGAAGCGCGTACATGCTGCCTTCCCGAGCACGGCGAAGTGGAGTTTCGAAGCGTAATGATGCTCGACGATGTAGTTGGAAACGATGAACTCGCCGGGGACGTTCGCCAGGTAGACAAGCTGAATATCGACCCGGTACTCGGGGCAGCGCTCGATGACCTTCAGGATGGTGCTTTCGCCCAGTACCCCATTTGTCTCAGGACGCATGTAGACAAAAATGTCCTGAATGTCGGGAGTGGAATCCGGCCCGGCGTACGGAATCAGTACCGCCGGACGGTGTTGCTGCTCTGCCTCCATGGTTTCCCGGAGGGCGCCGTCCTTACCAACGGGCCCTCGCTCTCACTATACTCCCTGAACGGTGTCGAGATCAATCTCACCGGCGCATACCGGCACCTGAATGCCGAACTTCTCGAGCGTCTCCGGATGCACCTCGCCAAACCAGCCGGCAGCCATCCCGTTGACCACGATCTCCGCGCAGCGGCCCGGTATGAAGCGCGCGTCGCCGGACTCACGCAGCGTGTAGTCGCGACCAAGGTAGTAAAACAGCGCCGAGATGTGAGAGTTAATGAGGGTGAAGCCGGCTTCCGCATCCGCGCCGAGCATTCCAAGGCTGTTGCGAGTAATCGAGCCGTAGTTGTCGGTTGCGTCCCGGCGGACCACCTTTCCCACTTCAAAGACCAGATGCGGATAGACCGCGTTGGCCGACCCCGCCTCGGCGATGAGAAGATGGGGCAGAATCGATGCGCGAACAAACTCGAAGTTCTCCGACATGGGATTAGCCACCTGCACGTGAGCCGCGTGCTGAGCCTCCCATTCGGACTCCGGGTACACCCGCTCGATGAAATCACGCCGCGAGCCCAGATAGTTGAAGATCATCTCCTGATACCCCAACCCCACCAGGATCGACTTAACCCGACGGCCGAAGAGCTCGGCCGGAGAAAGCCGCCCCACGGTGAAGTCTGAGGGCACTTCCGGCGGAAAGGTATCCATGCCGAGCCCGATCATGGCGTCTTCCACGACGTCAACCGGATGGAGAAAGTCGTTTCGATAGGGCGGCGGTTCGATGGTTACGCCGGCCTCGGTAACCGTCGCGGCGATACCCATGCGGCGCAACCCCGCAGCGAGCTCGTCGCCCGCGATGGTCCGGCCGAGGAGCTTTTCGATGTAAGGAACCGTTGTGCTGACCGGCGTCTGGAAGTAGCAGGGCGTGACCACCTCCCTCCCCACCGGCGTGTCGTAGGGATACTCGATGGTGACGGGAAGAATGGTGTACCCGGCATCCGCGAGGTCGCACGCGACGATGGAGCAGGCGTGAAGCAGCGACGGCATGTCGGTGCCGGTCATCTCGATGAAGAGATTCGAGTCTCCCACTTCCACCGCTCCGATCCGAGCGCTGTTGATGATGGGCGGGAAACTGAGCACGTCACCACGGTCGTCCGTCAGCAGGGGAAACGCCGAAGCGTCGGCCACGATGTGGCCGAACTCCTGCCCTTTTGGATGCTTCGACAGCATCTCGCGCATCGTAAGCTCTTCGGTCAAACCGAGAGGAGTGAATCGGGTTACATCGGGATCGGCGGCGACGTAGCGCACCGGGTACTTCATGAGATCCGAACGATAGACGCCCATGGCGATGGATCGACGTTTACGGCCGTAGTTCCAGCAGAGCTTCTCCTGCGTCTGGATGAGATCGTTGAGCAGCGCCTCGTCAATGGCAGTTCCGGTAACGGCGAAGGCGGCGATGAAGGGGCGGACCGCTTGAAGCCCCGCGTCTACGATAACACGACGCGTTCCGGTCTCGGCCGCTTCGCCCGGTCGAGAGACAAACCCGTAGTCGGGCATCGGTGCACCCCGATGGAGCCGCAACTGTCTGGCGAGCCCGGCGGTGGACCAGAGGTCCGGCCGATTGGTATCGTTGAGCTCGATCTTGACGATCCCTTCGTCGTTGACCGGCTCATCGAGTTCCGCCTTGGCAACGGTGAGCAGCTTCTCCAGCTCAACGTCGTCCATGCGGGTTTGCAGGTAGGAGAACAGCGCCTCCTGGGAGAGTTCAATCTTCGGCATGGTCAATTCCCCCGTCGCAGTCGCACGTTTTCGATGTTGGTGGAGAAAAGCTCGCGCAGATCGTCCAGCCCCAGATTCATCAGCGCCATTCGGTCGATCCCGAGCCCCCAGGCGAGCACCGGCACCTTGATGCCGAGCGGCTCGGTCACCTCGGGGCGAAAGATCCCCGATCCTCCAAGTTCGAACCAGCCGAGGACCGGGTGCTTGATGTGCACCTCCACCGACGGTTCGGTGAAGGGGAAGTAGCCGGGCACGTATTTCACCTCGGTTGCGCCGGCGAGTTCCTCGGCGAACATCTGCAGAAAGCCGAGCAGAGTACGCAGGTTCACCGACTCACCGAGCACAATGCCCTCGGTCTGGTAGAAGTCTGAGAGATGGGTTGCGTCAACCTGGTCGTAGCGAAAACAGCGCAGCGTTCCAAAGTACTTGCCGGGGATCGACGCCTTCGGCAGGGTCTTGGCAGACATGACCGTTCCCTGGCTCCGCAGAATGAGCCGCCGGGTGAAGTCGCGGTCAAAGCCGTAGTTCCAGCCGGCGCTGCCGGTCTTCCAGCCGTCTTCGTGGGTTGCGGCGACCTGGCTGAGATAGGGCTCTTCGATTTCGCGGGCGTGCGCCGGTTCCTTGACGTAGTAGACGTCATGAATGTCGCGGGCCGAGTGAAACTGTGGCATGAAGAGGGCGTCGGAGTTCCAGAATTCGGTTTCCACAATGGGCCCATCAAACTCTTCGAAGCCGAGTGAGACCAGTTTGTCCTTGACGCGGTCCAGATACTCGCAGTACGGGTTGCGCCGTCCCGGAAGGGTCCGGGAGGGCGGACTATTGATGTTGTACGCACGGAACTGCGCGGTGCGCCAGCTGCCGTCTTTCAGCATCCGCGAGGTGAGCGCCCCGACTTCCTCACCGGTGACGCCGGCGGTCTTCAGGTTCTCCTGCGCGTCCATTCCGGCATCGGTCAGGCGGTAGGTAACCTCGTCGCGTTCGACAAGTCGGAAGGGAGAACCCGCGCTGCCACGCTTCTTGCTGATGCCGGCCATCGCTTCATTCTGTACGGCCGAGAGGCGATCGGCTGCCAGCTCTTTGCCGCCATGCGCTTCATCCAGCAGGCCACGCACCTCGCGCATGCGCTCGCTCGGCGTACCCGACGCAACGGTCACCCGCTTCTCGGCGTCCATCGCGAGCACCCCTTCCTTGGAGAGACTGCCGAAGGCGGAACCGACGTCCCGGTTCTCGAGGCCGAGGGCCGATGCGATCTCGGGCAGGGTCGCCGAACCGTGCTCCTGAACGAATGCGAGAATTCGCTCGTCCGGGGTGCCGTTCTGCGCGAACTCCTCGCCCAGCGACGTAATCTCGTACACCGTCCGATGCACGCGTTCGTGCTCAACCAGGAACTCCTTCGCGGTGAGCCAGCTGACGGCCTGGTTGCACTGTCCGAGGTTGAATCGCAGATCTTCCTGGATCCTGGTGGTGTCGATGAGGTCGTTACTGCCGTAACGCAACAGAACCTTCACTTCGAGCGGGTGAAGGCTCTTGAGAATATCATTGGCGCTCATGGGTTGTGCTCCTGCGGGTTGTTGCGGCGGATGGAGGATAGGGGAGTTGAACCCCTGACCTATTGATTGCGAACCAATCGCTCTACCAACTGAGCTAATCCCCCGGAAAACAGCGGCAGTATAGCCGGTTCCCGGGAGAAATTCCAGTCCCTTTTGCACCGAAACTCGGTTGTGAAGGATCAGGGACGCCGGCACGCGTAGTGAAATCAGTCGGCGTTCGTGCTACACTCTGCGGAATGGAGCACCTTCTTCACCGTCTGCTTCGCCGCCTTCATCTCCTTCCCGTGACTCTTGTACTTCTCATCGCCGGCTGCGCCACGGCGCCGGACTCCGGAGAGCCCATCCATTCACTCACCCTGGATACCGGCTTCCCCTACCGCCCTTCTCCCGAGGTGGTCTACGGGGAGCTTCCCGAACCCTTTGTACGGCTCGTCGACCTGAGCCGGCTTCGCGTCGGCATGACCAAGGCCGAAGTGCTCGCCATATTTCCCGACCCCCGTACGATCAACGTCTCTCCACGGGGCCTTGAGGTGTGGGAGTACGGGTTCGCACAGCTTCACTTCCGAAACGGGTTGCTCGCAAACTGGTTTGAAATCGGTCGTCCAAGGGGACTGTAGCCCAGGCGGGCACGTCAGAGCTCGAGCTCGAGTCCCTCACGCGCGGCGTCGATCTGCAGGGCGCTCCGTCCGGCAATACCGCGACGGTATCCGTTCACCAGCCGTGTCAGTTGTTCATCGGTTCTCGCCGGGTCGTGATGAAAGAAGTACAGCCGCTTCACATCGTTGTTGTGGCACGCTTTGATCGCATACTCGTAGCTGGAGTGCCCCCACCCCACCTTTGACGCGCGATACTCCGCCTCGGTGTACTGCGTGTCGTAGACCACGGCATCCGCCCCGTGAATGAAGCGGAACAGCTTCTGATTCTCTTCATGGGCAGCCGCCCGGCCGTCCTCCGCGGCAAACTCGTCGTAGTCGGGGTCTTCAGGGTCTTCGGGGAAGACGTTCCGAAACGGCTCGGTGTCGTAACAGGTGCAGAAACTCCTGCCCTCGTGCTCGAACCGGTAGCCCAGACAGAGCACCGGATGATTCAGGAACTTGGTGGTGACGGTCATTCCCTCTTCAAGCTCGATGGTCTCTTCCTTGAGCTCGTGATAGGTAATCTTTGCCGCCAGTTCGCTCTGCCGGATGGGAAAGTAGCGATAGCTCAGCTGAAACCCAAAGACGCTTTCCAGTCCTTCATCTTCGTAGGTCACCGCACTGTAAATGTCGAGTTCCGTTCCCGGAATGAAGATTGGCGTGAAAAAGGGAAACCCCATGATGTGGTCCCAGTGGGTGTGTGAGAGAAAGATACGGGTCCTGATGGGGCCGTTCTTGAGCTCGGTACGGGCGATGTGGTCGCCAAGCGGCTTAATTCCCGTTCCGGCGTCCACGATGATGCGGTGATTGTCTCCGTATCGAAGCTCGATGCAGGCCGTGTTCCCACCGTAATGAACGGTGTTCGGCCCCGGGGTTGGGATGGAGCCCCGCGCACCCCAGAATCGAACCGTCACGCCCCACCCCGATCGTCAACAACCTTGAGAAACACTTCCGCCTTACCGATCTCCGTATCAACCGCCGTCTCGAGCTCGTCAAGCAGGCCCAGACCGATGCCAAGTTGCTGGTACACCGCTTGTGACGGCGTGCCGGGAAACCGGTCGCCGGCGAAACCGACTTCGGCAAGGTTCATGAAGTAGTTTGCCACGTGCACCGTGGCCACCAGGTCGCGATGCTCGCCTTCGTACCCGGCGACATCGTGGTGGGCGGAGACCGCGTCGATGACCGCGCCACCAATATTCCACGCAGTGCCGATCTGCCGTCCTACGTCGGAATGGTCAAATCCCAGTTCCCGTCGCTCTGCATCTGCCAGGGAAATCCGTTCGCGGTCGGCACGGCTGAGAACCGCAAGATAGCGCTCCTTGAACACGTTGTTCATCGGGATCTTTCCGATGTCGTGCAGCAATCCCGCGATGAAGTATTCCTCGATCAACCGCGGATCGACGGATCGCTTCCGGGCAATGAGCTTGGCCGTGACACCTACCCCCAGACTGTGACGCCAGAAGCCCTGCATGTTCAGCGGTGACGCCGGCTCACCCTTCCCAATCGCACCGACCACGGCGGTGCTCAGCGCGAGGTTTTTCACGGTGTTGATCCCGAGCATGATGATGGCGCGGGACAGCGAGGTGACCTTGTCGCCTAGACCGTAGTAGGCGGAATTGATCAGCTTCATGACCCGCGCCATCAGCACCGGATCAACGCTGATCACCTTGTTGAGGTCCACCGGTGACGTCCCCGGCTGATTGCAGATTTCGATCACCTTGGTAACGGTGACCGGAAGTGCCGGCATCTTTCCGATATAGGTTTGAACGCGCAAAAGATCCTGGGCCTCGTTCATTCCGATTCCTTCTTCGCGGTTTTATAGTCCTGCAGTTTCTGCACGATGCCGTCAAGGCGACTACTGAGCACGCTGCTGATGGACGGATCGGGAAGGAACCCGGACATCGACTGCACAAACCGCATGGCATCCGCCACCCGCTTTGCGGTGATGTGGGCTTCCTGGTCTCGCTCACGGATTGGCGCGTAACGCTCGAGATCACGCTTCAGTCCCCGCCGGCCGAGAAGCCGGTTGCGCAGCGATTCGATCTTGAGCCGCATTTCGCTCTGCAGAAACTCACCGCGCTGTTCTTCGGGAAGCGCCTTCGCCATGCCCACGAGGTAGTCGAGCAGCCGCACCCGTGGATCGATGTTCTCCGGCCGGGGCCGCGGCTGCGGTGCTCGATCCGTCGCCCGGCGCTGCGGCACACCGTCCGTTGCCCGCCGCCGCGGAACCGTACCGGGAAACAATACCGCATCCGGAGCACCGTCGGCATCGCCCGGCGTCTCGGGCTCCGGTGTCTGGGGCTCCGGTGTCTCGAGCTCTGAGTCATCGGATGGAACCGCAACGGAATCCGTCGTCTGGTCTTCCGCCGGCTCGAGGTCCGGCTCATCGGTCGGTTCTTCCCGCGGGGTCTCTTCCTGCGCCGCATCTTCCGGTTCAGCTTCCGGTTCAGCTTCCGGTTCAGCTTCCGGTTCATCACCGGCAATCGATCGCAGCGCCTCAGCGGCACGCAGCAGTCGTGAGAGCCCCGGATGCTCGTCACCGAGGCCGTCCGGGTCCAGAACACCGACTGCATCGCGCTCGAGTTCGGTATCGGGTTCGGTATCGAGTTCAGCATCGGCTGTGGCATCGAACGGGGTAAGAGCCTCGCTGTCGGTGCCGGCCCACGGTGGAGAGGTCCACATCTCGTGCTCGTCGGGTGCAGCAATCGGCTGGGCCGGCGCGTGGACGGGGATATGCCCGCCGGGCGGCGCAGTCCTGGAGGGATGGACGGGCGTTTCGATGGGTTGGTCACCGGACGTATCGGAGGATCCGTCGGCGATTGCACTCTCCGTCTCGAGTTCCTCCTCGAGTACGTGTTCGAGTCCGCTGTCGGCTTCGTCGTCAGTGATTCCCGAGTAGGGCGTAGCGTAGTGTGGGTAGAATCCGCCGGCCAACTCGCCGTCATCTTTTTCCGGTACCCGGGAACCGCTCTCCGCACCGGCCGATGCATCAGCGCCGGCGGATCCGGCGGGGTGACCCGGAGGCCACCCTCCCGGCATACCGCCCCCGGGAGCCGATCCCGCCGGTGGGGAACCACCTCCGGGGGAGGGTTGCGGTGGTTCAGCCTCGGGGCGCGGGGGTGGTTCGTGAATCTCTTCGGTGGTCTTGTGGATGATGCGGTGATGGATCTCTTCTTCTTCCTGCTCGGCAAGACGGCGAAACCCCTGCGCTTCAACCTCACTCAAATCGAGGAGCGAACGGCCCGACACTTCGGCGCGTTCGGGCCGTTGCGGTTCTTCCACCTCTTCCTGAAGGTCCGACAGGCGAAGCGGTTTCTCGTCTTCGTCGGCAAAAAACTCCTGACCCCACGAACCGAGAATGGGAATCGACTCTGAGTCGATTTCGCCGAACTCCTCAACCTCCAGGGACTCCGCCTCGACCGCCGAAACGTCGCGCGAGGCCTCGTCCATGAGGGTGGCGAGTCGTTGAAGGTTTTCTTCCCAGGTATCGTTGCGAAGATCATCCACCGTTGACTCATAGAGTTCGAGACTGCGGCTGATCGCCTGAAGGTCTTCGACCGACGCCCGGTTTCCCTGAAGGCTGATCAACCGATCGGTGGTCTCGAGGGCAGCTTCGACGCTCCCGAGCTCTTGTTGGGCGCGCGCCATCAGCGAAATGACGCGACTATCGTCGGGCAGTCGATCCCGCAGCTCGCGCAGCAGCTCCAGCGCCTCGTCGGCCCGCTCCATGGCGAGCAGCGACTCGGCCCGGAGCAGAAGGCCGTCCCGATCGTCGGGATGGGCGGAGAGAAAGGCATCGACGCGGGATAGCGCGGCCTCAGGCTCGCCCGCCTCGGCGTAGAGCCGTGCCTCATCGACGCGAAAGCAGTCATTTTCCGGATCGAGATCCTGAATCCGGGAAAAACACTCATCGGCCGCGTCGCGACGACCAAGCCGGAAATAGACGGCTCCCAGCAGTCGCAGCGCCTCGACGTTGTCCGGCGCCATCCCCAGGACCTCTTCCAGCTGCGTCTCCGCATCCGCAAGCCGATCGACCTCAATGCATGCCGCGGAGAAGAGGAACCGGAGGTCTGGATCGTCGGGATAGCGCTGCACCAGCTCACCGAGTTCGTCGACCGCTCCGGTCAACGAAGAGTGAGATCGCAGCAGATGGGCGAGATTCTTCACGGCGCGGTGGTACGAGGGATCAAGCCGCAGCGCACTGCGGTAGTGCTCACGTGCCGACTCCAGCCGTCCGAGCTGCGCCTCGATGGTTGCCAGGTTGTTGTGGGCCAGGGCGCTTCGGTCCGTGATCTTGAGCAGTTCGTCAAATACCGACGCAGCCTCATCCAGTTCACCGCGCCGCTGCAGGATCACCCCGAGGTTATTCAGGGCGTCCACCCAGCCGGGGCGGGAGTTCAGCGCCTTGCGGTACTCGCCAATCGCGGCGTCCTGCTGATCGTCCTGCTCGTACGCCACCCCAAGGTTATAGTGCAGCCCGGGGTGGTTCGGGTCGTGAATCAATCCCTGCCGGAAAACGGAAATCGCTTCATCCAGCCGCCCCTGCGACTGGAGCATCGTCCCGAGGTTGTTCCACGCAACCGAGAGCTCCGGATCACGCTGCGCCGCGGCCCGATACGCCTGCTCCGCCGCTCCGGCATCACCGCTCTGCTTGAACACGTTTCCGAGGTTGTAGTGAATGGCCGCATCGTTGGGATCGACCTTCAGCGCGGCACGGAAAGCCGCCAGAGCCTCCGTGGTGCGCCCGAGCTGCCGACAGACAACCCCAAGACCGTTCAGCGCCTCGACGTTCTCGGGATTCTTCTCGATCGCGGTTCGAAAGGCGGTGATTGCCTCTCCCGCCCGTCCCGTTCGCACAAGGATGTTTCCGAGCAGAAGAAACGCCTCATCGGAATCAGGGTTTTCTTCGATATACTCGGAGACGTAGGTCTCGGCGCTCGCGTGGTCTCCCACGCGCCACGCGCTGTACGCACGAGCGAATCGTTCATCGGGTTTCATCGCGACGCTCCCGCCCGA
>SLTF01000391.1 GCA_007130025.1 Spirochaetales bacterium
AAACTCTGGTTCGGTGGGAGCGTATTGGCTTCGCCACAGAATGCTGTCGGGATGATGCTGGGTTGGATCAACGTAGCGGTCGATGGTGCCGAACTGCGCGCGCAGTGCTTCCCGGTTGTAGAACCAGTGAGCGGGCATGGCGAGTGCGTCGCCAATCATCGCGCCAAGCGCGGCACCCTCCGTTCGTGCTGCAGCGGTAGTGTTCGAAGACGGTGTCTGTTTCACAAGTCAGAAGGTACCAAAAGCGACGGCCGGTGTGGATGTTTTCTGTGCGATTGCAGAGGACGGTTCAGCGGGTTCCGTCGATGCAGAGTCGATCCATGTCCAGCGGGACGGCTCGAAAGCTGCTGGTGACGATATGTCCGCCAAGGTCGAGCACCGGCTGGGTGCATCGATCGATGATGCCCGTATCGCTGGTGGCGATGGCAGAACCTTCGCAGGCCGCCACCGCGGCGTCCACCGACTGGTGCACTGTCGCGGCGAATTCGGTTGCAGCGACACCTTCCCGCCCCCATATGGCAACCAGCTCCGCGCTCTGGTCTCGGCTCCACGGCAGCTGTGCGTCGAGGAGCATGGTGATGCTGCGAAACCCCGTCGTCGCTACCGTGGCACACAGCAGCTCGGCGATGCGGGTGAAGCGAAGGTCGTGTGGCAGCCGCCCGCGGGTTCCGCCGATATCACGGATAAACCCGTCGGTCGCTCGAACCAGCGGCCGTCCGGCGAGGCAGTTCCACACCGTGAACAGCACGTTGTGTCCGTCTATCACCAGATCCCTGGATTTCGTGCCCGAGTGCAGGTGCTCCGCGTCCGATGCTCGCGGTACGATCAGTCGTGCGCACCTCGTGCGCGAAGCATCCCGCGCGAATACCCCGCGGAAGAGCATACCGCGCTCGGTGCGGGAGAGGCGGAAGCGGTTTCCGCAGAGCTGCAGCGCCTGCTGGTCGGGGTAGCCGCGGTCGAGGAGCCATTGGTAGTCGTAGGCGGCGCATGCGAGTGAGTCCCCGGGAGAGCTGGGTTCGGGACCGGTGTGGCGGCGGTCACTCACCGCGCTGCTCCGGCACCGGGGGCCGCCAGAACTCGAAGATCAGCACGTCGAAGAAGGCCAGGCAGCGCTCGCGGTTGTCCCGATCGGTGACGGTCCAGCCCACCAGAGCTCCGCCGAGCAGACGCACGAGCCGCAGCAGAAGCCGGCCCACGCCGTCCTTGTGGCGGTAGGCGACGAAGTGGGGGCGGGTGACCACGTTGGTGAGCAGGCGTGACAGCAGAAACCGCACCGGCGGGCGCTGGCGGTCGAAGGTGTCTGGCCCGGCCGAGAGCTGGCCCCGCGCCACGGTGGGTCGGTTCCGTCGGAACCAGCGAACAACTCCCGGATGAAACGACTCGATGCAGAAGGGGCCGCCATAGGTGTCCAGCAGCCGCACGGTCTCCTCGCAGAGCGCATCGTTGCGGGGACCGTCCTTCAGCTCAACGATCAGCGGCACCCGCCCGTTCACCAGTGAGAGCACCTCGGCGAGGAGGGGAATGCGTTCGACCGTGCCGAAGAGCCGCAACGCGTGGAGCTCGGCGGCGCTCAGATCGGCAACGTTTCGAGGATCACCGCAGGCGCGTTCGAGGTCGTCGTCGTGAAAGACCACCACCTGCTCGTCGGCCGAGAGCTGTACGTCGAGTTCGATGCCATAGCCCGCTTCACAGGCGGCGGCGAAGGCAGGAAGCGAGTTCTCGGGGATGGTGCGGTCCGGCGTGTGGAGGCCGCGGTGGGCGAAATGGCGATCGAACAGCGGAGTGCAGCGGCGCTTTCCATCGCACGCGGGCGCGATCAGAAAGAGCACGAGTGCGAGGCCGCCGCCCGCCGCGGCAAGACCGACCGCGATGGCGAACCCCATCGCGGCTGCGAACGCATCAGGCGAGCCCATCACCGCTCCGCGTCGCCCCCGGTTGCGGGCGCGTGCCCTTCGTCCGGCTCGGCGCTCGATTCCACCTCTCCGCCCCGGACCCGACCCATGATCAGAAAGGCGACAAGCATCATCACCGCCGAGTACGCGAAGATCATCCGCAGCCCGACCGTCTCACCAAAACCAATGGAGAAGAGGTCGATCAGCGCGCCGCTGATGGGGGGCGAGGTGATGGCGGCACCCTGACTGAACAGATAGTAGAGCCCGGTGTAGATCCCCATGTTCCCAAAGGTGGCCATCTGCCAGAGCATGGGGAAGGAGTTGGTGATCACCGATCCCCAGGACATGCCGAAGAAGAAGAGGATCGCCAGGAAGAGCACCCACGCGGTGAAGGCGGGAAGGCCCATCGCGCGCGTCAGCGGTTCATGAGTGAACATCAGCAGGAGGGCGATCACAATCCCCACGAGCGAGACGCGGATGACCCTCCGCCGACCGACGTGATGGGCGATGATTCCGGAGGGAATTGCAAGCAGCAGGTAGCCGATCGCCACGGCGCCGGGAGAGAGTCCGGCGAGTCCTTCGCTGACGCCCAGCACCTCGCGGCTGTAGATGCCCATGAAGGGCAGCACGCCCTGGTAACCCAGGAACCAGCAGTAGAGCGCCAGCAGGATGAGCATGGCGCTGCGGTCGCTGCCTCCAAAGACCAGTCGCAGCGATTCGCGCAGCGGAGTCCGTGTGGACGCTTCGTTTGCGGCTGCCCCCTCGCGCACGAAGGCGAACAGCAGAACGGTGGCTCCGATCACCAGCACTCCGGAGATCAGGAAGGGCAGCCGCCGGGCGGTGGAGCCAATCAGCGGCAGCACCACGTTCAGATCCATCAGCGGAGCAAGGACGATGGTTCCCACGATGGCAGCGATCGCTCCCATGGTGTTGATCACGCCGTTGGCTTCGCTTCGGAACTCGCCGGGGATGGTATCGGGCATCAGCGCGACCACCGGTCCGCGAGCGGCCTGCTTGGCGAGGTTCAGTACAAAGATCAGCACGATCAGCAGGGC
>SLTF01000199.1 GCA_007130025.1 Spirochaetales bacterium
CCGTGCGACGCGTTTGGATCCTTCGGCAGTGTGGCCGATGACGCTCCGTACGATGACACGCTGCAGGAAGAGCACATCGAGTTTTTCGAGCGCGAGATGGAGCGCTACTACGCCAATATCGTCACGGCGTTTTCGCAGGCAACGCAGAATGCCATCGAGAAGACCAAGGCGCTCGATGTCAAGATCATTGCCCCGGGGCACGGCATTGTGTGGCGCCGTCACCCCGATCGGGTCATCCGAAGCTACACCCGCCTTGCGTCGTACGCAAAGGGTCCCGCGCGCGCGGAGGTTGCGGTGATCTGGGGCAGCATGTACGGCATGACCGAGATGGGCGTCGGACCGGTGATTGACGCCATCGAGTCGCAGGGCGTCAAGACGCGCGTGCACCGGATTCCCGAGAGCGGGATCAGCTACGTTCTCGATTCGGTGCTCCAGTGCTCCGGCGTGGTGATCGGGATGCCCACGTATGAGTACAAGATGTTTCCACCGATGGCGGCGGTCCTCGATGAGATCGGGAAGAAGAAGATCATGAACCGAAAGGCGTTCCGGTTTGGTTCGTTCGGCTGGTCCGGCGGCGCGCAGAAAGAGCTCGCCGAGCTCGACGAACGCCTCAAGATGAAGTGGGACTACCTCGAACCGGTTGAGTTCAAGGGACGCCCCACCGACGAAGACATTGCGCTGTTGCGGCAGCGGGGAGTTGAGCTCGCCAAAGCGGTAAAGATCTGGGCGCTCGGCGACGTATCCTGACCGGCTGAAACCGCCGTCTGTCTGATTACGCCGTCAATTCTGCCCTGATCAGAACTCTGCGCTCTTCACCGCGCGGGGAAACGGGATGACGTCGCGGATGTTCTGCATGCCGGTCGCGTACTGGATCAACCGTTCGAAGCCGAGTCCGAATCCCGAGTGGGGGACACTTCCGTACCGGCGCAGGTCGAGGTACCACCAGTAGTCTTCCCGGTGCAGTCCGCTCTCATCGATCCGTCGTTCCAGGGTAGCCAGGTCCGCTTCGCGCTCGCTTCCTCCGATGATCTCGCCCAGACGCGGAACGAGTACGTCCATGCCGCGCACCGTTTTCCCGTCGTCGTTCAGCTTCATGTAGAACGCCTTGATCTCTTTGGGGTAGCCGGTCACGATCACCGGGCCGCCGTAGATCTCTTCGGTGAGAAACTTCTCGTGTTCCGACTGGAGATCTGAGCCCCACGACACGGGAAACTCGAAGGTTCGGCCCGAGCCGGTCAGTGCATCGACGGCCTCGGTGTAGGTGATCCGGCGGAAGGGGGTTTCCACCACCTTCTGCAGCGTCTCGATCAGGCCGGACTGAATGCGGGTGTCAAAGAAGGCCATGTCCTCGGCGCAGCCGGAGAGCAGGTCCCGCAATACGAACTTCAAGAAGTCCTCCGCAAGGTCCATGTTTCCGTCGATGTCGCAGAATGCCACCTCCGGCTCGATCATCCAGAACTCGGCGAGGTGACGCGTGGTGTTGGAGTTCTCCGCGCGAAAGGTGGGGCCAAAGGTGTAGACCCGTTCCAGCGCGCACGCGTAGATCTCGGCGTTAAGTTGCCCGCTCACGGTCAGAAAGGCGGGTTTGCCGAAGAAGTCGCGTCGGAAGTCGACCGATCCGTCTTCGGCAACCGGCGGGTTGTCCGCCGGAAGGGTGGTGACGCGAAACAGCTCTCCGGCCCCCTCGGCGTCGCTGGCGGTGATGATGGGGGTGTGGACATAGAAGAAGTCCCGCTCCTGGAAGAACCGGTGAATGGCGAAGCTGAGCCGGTTTCGCACCCGGGCCACCGCCCCAAAGGTGTTGGTACGTGGCCGGAGGTGGGCGATCTCGCGCAGGTACTCAAATGAGTGCCGTTTCTTCTGCAGCGGATAGCTGTCCGCGGGAGCCTCGCCGATCACCTCGACCGCGGTACCGTGGATTTCAACGGTCTGCCCCTTTGCCGGAGACGGCTCGAGGGTTCCGGTGACCCGAACGCTGGCACCGGTCTGTACGCGCGCAAGCTCGGCGGCAATCGGTTCATCGGGGTTCTCGAACACAACCTGGATGTTCGAAAGGCAGGAACCATCGTTGACCTCGAAGAAGCAGAGGTGCTTGGCATCTCGCTTGGTGCGCACCCAACCCTGGGCGGTAACGAGTTGGGTCACAGGTTGCTGCGTGGCGAGCAGGTCGCGAACGCGCGTAGGTGTTGTGGGGTTCATGGCGGTAATGCTCCCGAAACTGTGCATGGTTTGCGAATTCGTGTCCGCACAGTCTGCACAGAATCGGCGGGAATCGCAAGAGACGAATCCCCTCATGGATGCCGGTTTGCAACACCGCTGATGGATGGGTAGAATGGGTCCATGGCGACCACGGGATTGCAGTTATTCGGCCGCAAGAAATGCCGGATCACGCAAAAGGCAGAACGCTTTTTTCGCGATCGGGGTATTTCGTTTCAATTTGTTGATCTCGAGCAGAAGCCATTGAGTCGGGGGGAACTCTCCTCGGTGGCCGCCGCGGTCGGAGTCGAGGCGCTCATCGACACCGACAGCAAGACCTTCCGGTCCCGCGGGATGCAACACCTCGTGTATGAACCGATGGAAGAGCTGATGGAGCATCCGGGGTTGGTGCGCAGCCCCGTGGTTCGGCGGGGGGCGGCTGCCTGCGTGGGGAATGATCCTGACGGCTGGAAGCGCCTCGCCGAGAGCCGCTGATCCGGTTTCGGTTGCAGGGCGATTCACGTTTCCGGTATAGTGAGCGCAGCCATGCAAACCACACAGAACTCAGCCAGCGATCTTCGCATCGCGTCGTTTACGCCCCTCGTTGCCCCCTCTCAGCTCAAGGCCGAGATTCCCGTCTCGCCCCAAGCGATCGACACGGTAGTGCGCGCTCGAGCCGCCATTGAACAGATCCTCGCCAAGCGTGACGCGCGGATGATTGCCGTGGTGGGGCCGTGTTCGATCCACGACCCGGAAGCCGCCTTTGAGTACGCCCGTCGCCTCGCTGCGCTCAGCCCGCGCGTACAGGACGAGTTGCTCGTTGTGATGCGGGTCTACTTCGAGAAGCCTCGAACCCGACTCGGGTGGCGGGGGCTGATTCTCGATCCCGCCATGGACGGCAGCTACAACATTCAGGATGGGCTCCGGCGCGCTCGGCGCATACTCAGCGAGATCAACGGCATCGGGCTTCCCGCGGGCTCCGAGATGCTCGATCCCATTGTGCCGCAATATATCGACGATCTGGTCGCGTGGGCGTCGATCGGCGCCCGAACCACCGAGTCGCAGACCCACCGGGAGATGGCAAGTGGGCTCTCCATGCCCGTCGGCTTCAAGAACGGTACCGACGGTTCCATCGACACGGCGGTCAACGCGCTCTCTTCGTCGCTCTCTCCGCACAGTTTCATTGGCATTGACGACAACGGCCGAACCTGCGTGGTGAACACCACCGGAAACGGAGTTGGCCACGTCATCCTGCGGGGGGGGCGTGGAGGACCCAACTATCACGACGAACACGTCGAAGAGGCGTGCGATCAGTTGCAGAAGGCCGGGATCGATCCTTCGGTCATGGTCGACTGCAGCCACGGCAACTCGCGCAAAGAACCGGCGCGTCAGCGCAAGGTACTGGAGTCCGTGGTGCGACAGCGGCTGGACGGCCGTCGGGAGCTGGTTGGGTTCATGCTGGAAAGCAATATCGCCCCGGGCCGGCAGGAGATTCCCGAAGTGCTCACCGAACTGACGTACGGCGTGTCGATCACCGATGCCTGCATCGGCTGGGAGGAGACCGAAGAGTTGCTGCTCTGGACTCACGATCGGCTTGCGCGAAGGACGCGTGGATGACGGTAGCCGAAAAGGCCGCGAGAGCACGAAGCGCATCTCGCATCATGGCCTCGCTGTCGGCCGAGCAAAAAAACCACGCCCTCGGCCGCATCGCAGCGGCGCTTCGAGACCGGCGCACGGAGATCGAGTCGGCAAACCGCTCGGACCGTGAAGCGGCGGCGCGTGAGGCGCTTGCTGAACCGCTTGCGAAACGACTCACGTTTGAAGGCGACAAACTCGACCAGGCGGCCATTGGCGTGGAAAGCGTTGCGGCCCTGGAAGACCCCATTGGCGGCGTGCTTGGCGCGAGGGAGCTGGACGAGGGGCTCGAGTTGTTTCGGGTCACCGTTCCGATCGGCGTGGTGGGGATGGTGTTTGAGTCACGGCCGGATGCGCTGGTGCAGATCGCTTCGCTTTGCTTGAAAAGCGGCAACGCAGTGCTGTTGAAGGGGGGAGCCGAGGCGCGAAACACCAATCGCGCGCTGTTTACCGTGATCAGTGAGGCTGCCGGCTCAGCCGGACTGCCTGACGGTTGGATGGCTCTACTCGAGAGCCGCGACGACGTGAGCGAGATGCTTGCCCAGAGCGACTCCATCGACCTCATCATCCCGCGTGGCTCGAACGAGTTCGTGCAGTCGGTGATGCGCCGTACTACCATCCCGGTGCTTGGGCACGCCGACGGGATCTGTCACGTCTACGTCGATTCCGACGCCGACCCCGCGCTCGCGGTGCCGGTGGTGGTGGACGCCAAGACGCAGTACCCGGCCGTCTGCAACGCAGCAGAAACCCTGCTCGTCCACGCCGACGTCGCCGCACGGGTGCTTCCGGCGATTGCCGAAGCGATGCCGGCCGTGGAACTGCGCGCATGTCCGCGGGCGCTCGCCCTTCTGCCCGGCGCCGTGGAAGCCACGGAATCGGACTGGCGAGCGGAGTACCTTGATCTGATTCTGGCGGTGAGGGTGGTGGATTCGGCCGACGAGGCGATCACCCATATCAATCGCTACGGTTCACACCATACCGATGCGATAGTCACCGCAAACCGCACCCGAGCGCTTGAGTTCATGCAGCGGGTCGACTCGGCGAGCGTCATGTGGAACTGCAGTACGCGGTTTGCCGACGGCTATCGCTATGGCTTGGGAGCCGAAGTGGGGATTGCAACCGGAAAGATTCACGCCCGGGGTCCGGTGGGGCTCGAAGGCCTGGTGACGTATCAGTGGCGCCTGTTTGGAAGCGGTCACGTTGTTTCGGACTATACCGGTTCGGAAGGGCGATCGTTTACGCATCGAATCATTTCGGTCGACCGGTGAGTTCACCGAGCAACGCATGAGAGAGTTTTCGTCCTGTCGGCGTATCGTCGTAAAGATCGGAACCAACGTACTCACCCGCAACGGTCGGCTCGATGTGGGCTACGTCGCGACAATTGCCGAGCAGATCGCGGCCATCCGGAGTGAGGATCGGCACGTCCTGGTTGTCACCTCGGGTGCCATCGGAATGGGGGCCCGTGAGCTCGGTCTCACCGAGCGGGTCACGCAGGTGACGATACGCCAGGCGTGTGCCGCCATCGGACAGCCGCTCCTCATGAACACCTACCGCGACGCGTTTGCCGGGTATGGAATCACGGTGGCACAGGTACTGCTGACCCGGGAGATCCTGAATAACCGGCGCAGCTACCTCAATCTGCGAAACGCCGTGGAGAGCCTGCTCTCGCTGCGGGTTCTGCCCGTCTTCAACGAGAACGACAGCGTTTCCACCGCGGAGATTGGTTCCGCCTTTGGCGACAACGACCAGTTGAGTGCCCTGATTGCCAGCAAGATCGACGCCGACCTCCTGGTGATGCTGAGTGACATCGACGCGCTCTACTCAAGCGACCCGCGCGCCCATTCGGATGCGGTTCCGTTGCGAACGGTAGCCGCACTGACCGACGAGATCCGGTCGGCGGCCGGTGGTGCCGGGAGCACCTTCGCAACCGGGGGCATGCGCACCAAGCTGAAGGCGGTTTCCATTGCAGAGCGCGCGGGCTGCCGGGTCCTGCTCGCCGATGGGCGTGAGCCTGATGTTCTGAGGCGCCTGATCGCGGGAGAAGAGATCGGCACCCTGTTTCTGGCGAGGGATCGGCTTTCCAACCGCGAGCGGTGGATACTCAATGCCGTCCCCGCGGGACGCATCGTGATCGATCCCGGGGCGTGGACTGCCGTTCAGGGGCGGCGCAGCCTGCTGCCTACCGGGGTTCGTGCGGTCGAAGGCCGGTTTCCCGCCGACAGCGTGGTAGAGCTCTGGGTGACCGGCGGAACGGCGGCGGTGGCCAAGCTGCTGTCGAGCATGGGAAGCGATGATCTGCGCCTGGTGATGGGAAAACACTCCTCGGAGGTGTCGGCCATCCTCGGCTCCGGACACAAGGACCTGGTCGCGCGCCCCGAAGAGATCGTCTCGATCGGGTAGTCGCCATACCGCGGCGTCCGCTATCTTCCGGCGATTGCCCCGCGGATGAAACGGGGGATGAGATTCCAGTCTCCGTCGTGCGGCAGGAGAATCCATGCGCCGCGATCGTACTCCTCGTCGACATCGTCTTCGGTCAGGCCCGCGAAGTGGAGGGCGCTCCATGCCGAAAAGAGCACATTGTCGGTGCTGAGAACGTGATGGGTGGAATCGGTGTACCGTCCGTAACGCGCGATCGCGCTCAGTGCATCGATCACGTCCATATCGGTATCGACGTAGTGCATCAGGCGCTGGATCAGCGCATGCAGGGTGCCGATGTCCCGGATTCCCAGCGCCGCGATCCGGCTCCTGATGGCGTCGAGGATGTCCTGCTGCCGCCGGGCACGACCAAAGTCAGTGGTGGTGAAGCGCGACCGGGCGATTCTCAGAGCCTCCACCCCGTTCAGGTGATGGCTTCCCGGCGGGTAATAGAGCGTTCCCCATACCCCGTTATCCCGTACCCGGTAGGTGGGATCGATCAGTTCTTCTTCCAGTTCGATGGTAACGCCACCGAGGATGTTGATCACGTCAACGAAGGCGAACATATCGACGGCGATGGTATGGTCGATCGTCATGCCGGTGATGGCAGAAAGCTCCAACGTTGTCTGTTCTCTGCCGTGGCGGTGGTAGATCTGGTTTATCCGGGCTCCGCGATAGTAGAGATCGCGGGGAAGGCTGAAGAAGTGAATTCGCTCCCGGTTGGGGTCAACGTGGGCCAGCATGATCGAGTCGGCCACGTCTTCGTTGATTCCGAGAAGCAGAACCGTCAGCCCGGATTCCGGCATATCGGGCATCGGACCGGATAACGAGCTGCGAATGCGACGAGCTGCCGCCGAACTCTCCGCGGCCCTCCGGAGCGACATGATCGGGACGTCCCCGTCGTCCATGAGCCAGATTTCGCCGGTGGCACGTTGGACCGCAAACGAACCGAGCACCTCCGCATCGCGGTGAGAGAGTTCAAAGAACAGAAAATGTTCGGTCTCCCGCGGCTGCCGCGAAGCAACGATGTCACGATGCGCGAGCATGGAGCCAAACCCCGGATCGTCGAGGATCCGCTCGACACGGGCGAGCCCGGTCGCTTCCGGGTCATCGCCTTCGGCCGGCGTGACCCTGGCGTCCTCGCCGTGGACGATTGAACCGTCGGATGGTGCCGTTCGCTCGCGGTCAGGTTCGAACGGCCGCGGGTCCCCCTGATCACCGCCCGAAGCGTCGTCGGGAGCACGGTGCGGCGGGTTTGTTTCGTCGGCGACCGGGGTACGCAGGAACGCGGAGGAGACGGCGCCGAAGGTGGGCTCTCGGACGGTTGAACCGTCCCACGCCCGGATTTCCACCCCGTTGGGGTGGACCGTTATCACAAACCGGGGAGCGGTCCCGCGGCGCAGGACGACGTCCGGCCCCGAACCCTCCTCCACCTGCAGCCCCGCCTGTTCAAGGGCCGCCTGAAACCGGTCATTGCCGATGAGTTCGGTGCGCGCACGGGTCTCCTCCCGTCGCCGGTGTTCCGCGACAAGGAGATCGATGGCGCGAAAAAAGGCCGCGGCATCCCGATCAACGGCCGGAGGCGCGGGTGCTCCTCCGGCCCTCGGCTGTCGGTCCTCACCGGATCGCTCACGGGGCGTGCCATTTTCCGATGGAAGACCCGACACGCTGCCGGACTGAATCTCCTCAACCAGCCTGCTCTGCAGGGCGGCGTAGCGCCGCTGAAGTCGGGCAAAGCGGATCTCTCTCATCGCGGTGAACGCAATCACACCAACGACGGCAAGGATGATGGAGAGGGTGATGATTTGCCTGCGGAGATGCAACATGGTTACTCGTTCGCAGTGTACCAAAGCTTCACCGCGGATCGCAACCGCGTCCGGACCGCTTCGGTTGACAGTCTCTCACCGGTCTCGTAGGCTATCGGCACGATGAACAGCGCGCGGCCGGTAACAATCGGATTTGAACAACTGAAGACACGCTGCATCATTGGGGTGCGACCGCGAGAACGACGGCGAGTACAAACCGTACTGGTTGACTGCTCGCTGTCCTACGATGCGGCGTCCGCGGTGCAGAGTGATCGCGTCGAGCAGGCGGTTGATTATTCGGCTCTCGCCCGGCGGGTTTCCGTGCTGCTGCAGGAGGGGCGTTACGGTCTGCTCGAACGCGCGGTATGGGAGGTTGCTGGAACACTCCTGGACGAAGATGCGCGGGTTTTCACCGTAAGCGTCACGATCCGAAAGCCCGGGGCAATCGCCACCGCCGGCGCAGCGTTCGCCGCAATCACTCGCGCCCGCGAACCCGGTTCGCGCGGCGCTTGACACGATTTGCCGTGCGTGGGTATGTTTTGCACTGATTTGACCTGAAGGAGCAAGTAATGGCAGGAGCTATTTCCAAGAACGCCCGTCGTGGTGAAGCGCAAGAGCTTCTCTCTCGCTGGGGCGGAAAGATCATCATGAAGTCGGTTTTCGAGAAAGGCAAGATGCGGCACTACGCGGTCTGCGAAAAGAGCGGAAATCAGAGCCGTCGTCCCAAAGATCTCATGTAACAGGACGTGACCCCGCATTCGGAACGCCGAATGCGGTGGTAACCCCTCCGGCATGATTCTGTCCGGGTCCTACATCAAAGAGCGCCTGGGGACCGATATCATCATCGAGCCCTTTCATGAGGCGCACTTAAACCCTAACAGCTATAACCTCACTCTGCACAACGAGCTCCTGGTCTATACCTCGAGAGAACTCGATATGGCGGTAGAAAACCAGAGTCGTCGCATCGAGATTCCCCCGGAGGGGCTGCTGCTCGAGCCCGACCGGCTCTACCTGGGCCGGACCGTTGAGTTCACCGAGACCCGGCGGTTTGTCCCCATGCTCGAGGGACGATCGTCCATCGGACGTCTTGGGCTGTTTGTGCACATTACCGCGGGATTTGGCGACGTGGGGTTTCGCGGCTACTGGACGCTGGAGATTTTCTGCGTCCAACCGATTCGCATCTACGCGGGCGTCCAGATCTGTCAGATTTTCTACCACACCATCGAGGGCGACTATCGGGGCTACGACGGCGGGAAGTACCAGGACAACCGCGGTATTCAGCACAGTCTGCTCTACCGCGAGTTTGGGGCGCCGAAGACCGGCACGGATCGGGCTTAGGTCATCCTCAGACGGTCGCCCTCAACCCGGCGGAAGAAGCACGACGGGCGGCCGGTGTGACAGCAGATACCGCCCTCCTGGTCCACTTGGATCAGGAGCGCATCCTGGTCACAGTCCACGCGAATCTCTCGGACCCGCTGCACATGGCCGGAGGTCTCGCCCTTCATCCAGAGTCGGTTACGGGTCCGGCTGAAATAGTGAACAAGCCCCGTTTCCTGCGTGCGGCTCCACGCTTCTTCGTTCATGAATCCCACCATCAGCACGTTTCCGCTGTGGGCATCCTGCACCACGGCGGAAATCAGGCCGCCGAGCTTCTCAAAATCAAGGTCGAGCCGATCGGTTGTTTCGCGGTCCGCGCTCATGGGGCAATGTCCCTTGGGTCACGGGGTTGCCGGCGCCCATCTCGTTCATCCATCGCAAACTCTTCGCGCAGGGCACGCGTAAGCCCGCCGTGCAGTTTCTGTGCGGTTGCGCGGAGGTCCTTGGCGGGATCTTCGTTGGTGGGGTAGCTGGATGAGTCGAGCCGGCGGCCGCTGGTCATGATTCCTTCCAGGAGCATCTTGGCGGCAAGAAACCGGCGATACTTGTCAACGCCAAAGACCAGGAAATCGTCGAGCATGGCGATGATTTCCCATGTCACCTGTTCGGCCTGGGCGTAGCGTCCGGCATCCTTGTCCTGGTCGCTGATGCGCATGGGGAGATCTTCGGTGATGCGGTCGAGGTTTGCAACGAGGTAGTCCAGTCGAAACAGCCCGCTGGCGCAGTTGAACAGAATCGGGGTGCCGCTCTCCTCTGCTTCGAAGACCGCTTCCGGCGAGATTGCCGGGCCGATATCGGCGCACGCCAGGCCTCCCGATCGCTCGCGCACCAGAATGCCGCCCTTGACGTCCACCGGTGTGCGAAACGAGAAATCGAAGGCCGCCTGCTTTCCGCTGAGCGCGAGCAGGGCGATGGAGACGGGATCGGGCGTGAAGCCCAGATTATCGACGTTTCCCAGGTAGACAAATCGCTTGCCCAGCGCCGCGAGTGACCGGTAGACCGAACTCAGTACCGTAAAGTTCTGACCGTGTCCGCCGGGGAGCGGAAGCGGGGTGTTCTCTTTGCCGTAGGCACGGTCAAAAATCCGCCGGGGAGTGCCCTCGCTGCTGTGGGTGAAGGCGCTGAGCATCTCCTGCACGCCGGTCTCCACGCGCGTGATGTCAATTCCACACTCGGCGATCAGCGGTGCCAGAAGCGGACTGCGTCGGTACTCGTCGTAGGCCGCGGCAACCTCTTCATTGTTGTAGACGCTGGTCATCTGAAAGGCGGGGAAGAGAGGAAGTGGACCGCTTGCTGGTCGGCCATACGCCTTCTGATAGCGCAGGGCCCAGACCAGGAGGTTTCGCATCTTCAGCTCAAGAAAACTCGCTCCCGGGCTTCCGTCGGGATTGATATACGCCGGGGTCAGTCCCTTGGCTCGTCCCCGGGAGAGCTCCGCGAGCCGGTCAAAGTCGTCGCGTACGAGGTTGAAGAGCGGCTCGCTGAAACCGCGGTTTTTCTTTTCGTCGGCGTAACTGGTGGCCGAGCCGCCGTTCAGGACTCCGTAGGAGGTGGCCGGAAGAAGACGCATGCCAATCCAGTAGAGCTGCGTCTCGCTGAAGCGGCACTCGCTGCCGGCAACCGTGGCAATATCCCAGATGGGCGTTCCGGGGAGCAGATCCTCGAGGCGCTGTGTCGCGTCGTCGAGCGAGAGGGTGAGCTCCGCGGGCGTGGTTCGATCAATGATGGTGCGGCCGTCGACCGTCGGTACTCCGGCGGCGTCAATGGGCTTGACGGAGTCGTAGGCGCCGTCGTTCAGCTTCTGAAGGATTTCCAGCGATCGAGCGATGTCGATGCCGTCGGACTTCATGGCGGAGCGCAGGGGTTGTGACAGTTCTTCGGGTTTCATCGGGTATCTCCTTTCGCGGTGCGCAGCAGATCCTCTGCGGCGTAGGCTGCTCCGTAGAGCGACACCGCGTAGTCATCCACAATTGCCACGGGAATCCGCCGCAGTACGCCGCGGATGGATTGGAGGTAGTTTGTTTCGAAGGCTCTCATGAAGCGGTGATCTTCAAGAAACCATC
>SLTF01000446.1 GCA_007130025.1 Spirochaetales bacterium
AATCGTGGTGTGCGTCTCGAGCGCGGGGTGGGTATCCCCGATCGCGTCATCGGGAGTGGCTTCTTCATCGACCGCCGCGGCTATCTGATCACCAACTATCACGTAATCGAGAGCGAGGTGGACCCGACCTATCGGGGGTTCTCCAGACTTTTCGTTCGACTTCCCGGCGCGATTGATCGGCGGATACCGGCCCGCGTGGTGGGGTATAACCGCATTTTTGACATCGCCCTGCTGAAAGTTGAGATTGATCCGAGTTACATTTTTTCCTTCACGGAGATCCGAACCCTCGAACCGGGGACTCAGATTTTTGCC
This sequence comes from Spirochaetales bacterium, assembly GCA_007130025.1. GTDB lineage: Bacteria > Spirochaetota > Spirochaetia > DSM-27196 > PWMO01 > PWMO01. The sequence continues at coordinate 313 of SLTF01000446.1, forward strand.
ATTGGATCGCCCGGTGGTTTGGAGAACAGTATCACCTCAGGGATTATCTCCGCCACGGGACGACGGTTTCTGCAACTTGGCGACGCGATGCAGGTGGACGTGCCGGTGAATCCCGGGAACTCGGGCGGCCCGGTGGTGAATCGTGACGGAGACCTGGTGGGGGTGGTATTCGCCGGAATTCCGCAGTTTCAGGGAGTGAACTTTGCGATTCCGTCGTTCTGGATCAACCATTTTCTTCCCCAGCTCTACCACGAGGGAGAGGTTGAGCACGCGTGGATGGGTGTGGCAGTACATGAAACCGCGGAGCGCGAGCTACAGATCATTTTCGTTGCTCCCGGCAGTCCCGCGGATCGTGCCGGAATTCGCTCCGGGGATGTGCTGCTGGACGTGGCCGGCTGGCGTCCCACCCGGATCAATGATGCGCAGACCGTACTCCTCGACCGGATACCCGGCGAGCTCGTAAACGTCCGGATCCGCCGAAACGGTGCGGAGTTGGAGCGCCGGGTGGCGGTTTCCGTGCGTCCGTTCAGCCCGATCGAGGATCTTCTGGATCGCGTCAGCACCGAAGAGCTGTTTCCTCCGCTGTTTGGCATGGAGACCAGCAATATCAGCACCAACCGATGGCAGCGCAACTTTGTGGTAACCCACGTCTATCCGGGAATGCTCGCTGATGAATCAGGACTCTCGGCCCAGGACCCATTTTCACTTCAGAACTGGCGCGTCGATCTTGACCGTCGGATCGCCTTTCTTCAGATCATCATCCGGCAGCGGCGTGCCGGGTTTCTGGAGAGCGGGCTGCAGCTCGCTACCTTCTTAGAAAGAGATAATTTTCTCTAATTTCCTCTTCACCTCCGTTCCAATATTCTCCGATTTGTAGTATACTGTCGTCGACCCTGTGCAAAAGGACGGGATAATGACAGAAAACGGATCACTCAAAGTAATCACTCTTGACCGACGGGTAACCATCGATCGGGCAGAATCGCTTCGCGAGGTGCTGCTCGACGCGGTCGCCAACGCTGACAGTCTGCTGGTCAACCTTTCTCACGTCGAAGTGATCGACCTGACGGCGATACACCTGCTCTACGCCGCAAAGCGACAGGCGCGTTCCGAGAAAAAGCGGTTCGAGTTCACCGGAACGGTGCCGGAAGCGGTGCGGGAAGCGCTTGAGCACGGCGGGTTCTGTAAACGGGCCCCCGACGATGGACCTGACCTTGGCTCGGCTCTCCTGGACTTTGAACGACCCGCTGCCGACAGCGCGACTGATCGATCCCCGAAAAAACAGGGCGTTCGCCATGGATAAGTTCAAGGAAAACTTCCGCGAAGAAGCGTACGACCTGCTCAACAACCTCGAGCATTCCCTGCTGGAGTTGGAACAAGATCCAACCAATCGTGAAGAGATTTCTGCGGTGTTTCGCTGCATGCATACGATCAAGGGCTCTGCGGCGATGTTTGGGTTTCAGGACATTTCCAACTTTGCCCACGAAATCGAGACCGTTCTGGAGTTGGTACGTGACGGGTCTCTCACGCTGGATGTGAACCTGATCAATATCACGCTGGCGGTTCGGGACCATATTCGTGCTCTGTTGGACGGCAACGGAGAGGCCGACGGCGGTCTTTCCGCGCACTCGAAGGTAATTGTTTCGCAGCTGCAACAGTACGTTTCCGATCAGACGCGCGGACCTCAGTCCCACGCGATAACACCGGTACCTGCCGAGGCAACCCGGTCGATTGGGAAGGATGACGCGTCACACGACTCCGGCGTTCCTGTTGGAAGCGATGGAGACGATCTGGATCACTTCGTCACCTACCGCATTCGGTTTTCTCCCAAACCCGACATCTACCTGAATGGGACCAATCCGCTGCTTCTTCTCGGCGAGCTGGCTGAAATGGGAGAATGCACGATCGTTCCCTATCTTGGGCGGGTTCCCAAATTGACCGAGATTGATCCGTTACAGTGCCTGGTTTCCTGGGACGTGTTGCTGACTACGAGAAAGTCCACCAATGCGGTTCGCGATGTATTCATTTTCATCGAGGATTCGGCCGACCTGTCCGTGGAATCAATCGACGATCTTTCGTCAATTGATGACGGTCCCCATCGTCGACTGGGCGAGATCCTTGCCGAGCGTGGCGTGGTCGACCTGGAAACCGTTGAGCGCGCCGCGGGTACGCAGAAGCGACTGGGTCAAATGCTCGTTGAACAGGGGGTCGCGGAACAGGACGTTCAGGCCGCGCTGGAAGAGCAGCAGCACGTTCAGCGCTCGCGCGAGCGGGTGCAGAATGAAATGGCCACGTCGAGTATTCGTGTTGGTTCAGATAAGCTCGACGTGATGGTTGATCTGGTAGGAGAGATCGTGACCCTTCAGGCGCGGTTGACCCAGACGGCGAAGCAGCTGGATAACCCGTTTCTCACCTCGTTGTCGGAGAACTTCGAGCGCCTGACGGACGAGCTTCGGGACAGTACCATGAGTATTCGGATGGTACCGATGGGGTCTACGTTCAGCAAGTTCCGACGACTGGTGCGCGACCTTTCCCAGGAGCTTGGGAAACAAGTCGAGATGATCACAACGGGGGGCGAGACCGAGCTGGACAAAACGGTGATCGACCGTCTGAACGATCCCCTCGTCCACATCATCCGCAACTGCGTTGACCACGGACTGGAGTCACCGGAAGAGCGCACTCGAACAAAAAAACCGGCAAGCGGTACGATCAGGCTTTCGGCAGCACACTCGGGCGCGTCGGTGGTGATCACCATTGAGGACGACGGTGCCGGCCTCAACCGGGAAAAAATCCTTGCAAAAGCGCGCGATCGGGGACTGGTTGCGGCAAACGCCGAGCTGAGCGAATCTGATATTCTGCATTTGATCTTTTCACCCGGGTTTTCGACGGCGCGGGCGGTTACGCAGGTCTCGGGACGCGGGGTTGGATTGGATGTAGTCAAGAAAGAGATTGAATCGCTTGGCGGGAACGTGTCGGTCGAGTCAACGGCAGGAATCGGCACGCGGATGAAGCTGACCATACCGTTGACGCTGGCAATCATCGACGGACTCCTGGTGGAGATTAACGGCCGGGGTTTCGTGTTCCCTCTGCAGGCGGTGCAGGAGTGCATCGAACTCAGTGCCGAGATGCGCAACGAGCAGAACGGGAGAAAAATCATCAATAACCGGGGGGCTGTCCTGCCGTACGTGCGGCTGCGGGATGTGTTTTCCGTGTCGGGCGACCTGCCCCCCATTGAGCAGGTGGTTGTGGTCCATAGCCCGGATGGAGCGATCGGCTTTGTGGTAGACGAAGTAGTGGGCGACCTCCAGACCGTGATCAAGAATATGGGACGACTCTATCGCAATCTCGAGGGAATCTCGGGGGCGACAATTCTTGGCGACGGGTCCGTCGCGTTGATTCTCGATGTCCACCGCCTCGGCACGCTCGCCGTGCCCGTGCGGGCGTGAGGTGACCGTGCACACGCGAAGCCATGACACAACACCCGTGAGTGGCCGCGGCCTTGACGGCGGCAAGGAAGAAGCTTCGGATATCACCCGAACGCCGGGCATTGCGGGGTTGTCCGATAATCAGTTCCGGCGGCTGAGCACCTATATCGAAGGCGAACTCGGGATACGAATGCCGCCCGCCAAGCGAATCATGCTGGAATCCCGACTCTACAAGCGGATCCGGCTCATGAAGCTCGAAGGCTTCGAACAGTATCTGGAGTTTGTATTTGACCCCGCGCAGAAGAACGGTGAGTTGCTGCACATGATTGATGCGGTTACCACCAACAAGACCGATTTCTTCCGGGAGTCGGACCACTTTGACTTCCTGTCGCGCCGACTGCTGGCCGAACGGTACGGCGATCACTGGGGTGTTCGTACTCCGTTTCGAGTATGGTCAACCGCGTCATCTACCGGAGAAGAACCGTACACGCTGGCGATGGTTCTGCAGGAGTTCCGGGAACAGCATCGGGATTTCTCGTACCAAATTCTTGGAACCGACATCTCGACCCAGGTCCTGGAGCGGGGCCGAAAGGCGGTTTACACCGAGGACCGCGTGGCTCCGGTGCCGGAAGCGATGCGCAAAAAATATCTCCTTCGCAGCAAGGATCGCGAAAGCAGGCTGGTACGGGTCAAGCCCGAATTGCGAGCCCGGGTACTCTTCCATCGTCTGAATCTCATGGATGAGGATTTCGGAATTCGCGATCTGTTTGAGGTCATCTTCTGCCGGAACGTGATCATTTATTTCGATCGCGAGAACCAGACCCGGCTGCTCCGCAAGCTCTATCGGCAGCTGCGACCAGGCGGATACCTGTTCCTTGGGCATTCGGAAACGCTTGCAGGCATGGAGCTTCCGGTAGTTTCCGTGGCGCCAACCATCTATCGCAAACCGGAGTGAGGAAAGTCATGCCCGACCCGATTAAAGTGATGATCGTCGATGATTCGGCCGTCGTGAGGGAAACGCTGAAGACCCTGCTGCAGGACGATCCCGATATCGAGGTGGTTGCCACCGCTTCCGATCCGATCATCGCCGCAAAGAAGCTCGAGACGCTGATTCCGGATGTGATTACCCTGGACATCGAAATGCCCCGGATGGACGGCATCAGTTTTCTCAAGCAACTGATGAGCCAGCATCCGATCCCGGTGGTGATCTGCTCGTCACAGGCGGGATCAGGATCGGGAAACGCGTTGCAGGCGCTCGAGTATGGAGCCGTCGATATCATCGAAAAACCCAAGATGGGTACCAAACAGTTTCTCGAAGAGTCAAAGGTTCGGATTCGTGACGTCGTGAAGGCCGCACATCTTTCCAAGGTGAAGAAGATCAACCCTGCCGCCGGTGCGCGTATGGACGTTTCTCCCAAGCTGACCGCCGACGCGGTACTGCCGCCGGTGCGGACTCATGCGGTGATCGAGACAACCGAGCGCGTCATTGTGGTTGGAGCTTCTACCGGAGGAACCGAGGCGTTGCGTGAGTTTCTTGAGGCGTTGCCGGTCGACTCGCCGGGAATAGTGATTGTGCAGCACATGCCGGAGAACTTCACGGCGGCCTTCGCCCGGCGTCTCGACGGGTTGTGTCGCATAACGGTGAAAGAGGCGGAGGATAATGACACGGTGGTCCGTGGCAGAGCCCTCATTGCACCGGGGAATCGCCACTGTCTGCTCAAGCGAAGCGGCGCCCGTTACTATGCTGAGGTTCGCGATGGGCCGCTGGTAAGTCGGCACCGCCCGTCGGTTGATGTACTGTTTCGCTCCGCGGCACGCTACGCGGGAAAGAATGCCGTTGGTATCATCATGACGGGAATGGGCGACGATGGAGCCCGCGGGATGCTCGAGATGAAGGAAGCGGGAGCCTACAATATCGCGCAAGACGAGCAGTCCTGCGTGGTATACGGAATGCCAAACGAAGCGGTAAAGCGGAATGCCGTCGACAAGATTCTTCCGCTTTCGGGTATTGCCGGACATATGTTACGCGTTGCAGCACAGTGACGGGTACGGTACGGGTGGATTCAGGATGAACGGGGCGCGAATACTCATCGTCGAGGACGAAACAATCGTTGCGCTTGATCTGAGACGTCGGCTGGAACGAAACGGGTATCAGGTTATTGGCAACGAGGTAAGTGCGGACGCCGCGGTGGAGACTGCCCGGACACAGAGGCCGGACCTTATCCTGATGGACGTGCAACTGCGCGGCCGGATGGACGGCATCGAGGCGGCCGCAATCATTAAAAATGAGACCGGATCCCCGGTGGTGTTTTTGACCGCCTTCTCTGATCGGGCAAATCTGGACCGCGCAATCACGACCGATGCCTTTGGCTATCTGCTCAAGCCCTTTGAGGAACGTGATCTGCTGATCGCAATCGAGTTCGCGCTGGAGAAGAGTCGCATGCAGGCGGCACTTCGGGAAGCAAAAGAGCTGGCCGAGCGAGCTGCTGCCGCGAAGAGCGAATTTCTTGCCAACATGAGCCATGAACTCAGAACACCGCTGAACAGCATTATCGGCATGGCCGAGCTGGCGCTGGGACTGAGCGGTGATTCCGAGCAGCGTGAGTACATCAGGATTCTGAAACAGGCTGCCGACACGCTGATGTTTCTCATCAATAACGTGTTGGACTTCTCCAAAATTGAAGCGGGAATGATGCACGTCTCGCCGGGAGAGTGCTCGCCGATTGCGGTCGCCGAAGACGTTGTCGATACGCTTGCGGTTCAGGCGCACGAGAAGCAACTGGGTATCCACCTGTATGCCGATCCGAACCTGTCCGCCTTGATTCGTACCGACGGGGTCAAAATCAAACAGATTCTTCTCAATCTGGTGGGGAATTCCGTCAAATTTACCTCAAACGGAGAGGTCGCGCTTCGAATGGAACAGATCGTTCCGCCGGAAGGCAGGGGCGAAGTGGGATCGGTGGTATGGCTGCGCTGTTCGGTGGTCGACACGGGAGAGGGGATTCCCGAGCAGCGAATGTCCGACATTTTCCTTCCGTTTACCCAGCTTGACGGCGCATCAACGCGACGTCATGGTGGCACGGGGATTGGTCTGAGCATCACCGCGCGGCTCGTGGAGCTTCTTGGCGGCGAGATCAGTGCAGAAAGCGTGGTCGGTGAGGGGTCACGGTTTACGGTGACGCTGCCGGTCGAGGTGGTGCGCCATGCATCCCAGGAATCGTGCGGCATCTCGTCGGTTCTTCTTTGTTCGCCGTCACCCCATCAACGCCAAGCGCTCGAGTCGCGGTTTCTTGCCGCGGGCGCAAAGGTAGTGTCGACAACCAGCGGCGAGGAGGCCGCCGCCGCACTCCCGGCGCTTCGACCCCAGTTGGTCGTAGTCTCCGTCCCCTGCACCGGGGACGAAATCCTTCGAGAACAGATCTCCGTTGTTCTGGGTAGCGATACACCGGTGGTCGTAGTCGCCCGGCCCGCAACCGCGCAGGCGGGACGGTGGAAAAGCAGGCTTGGCGCCTGGGTGGTTCATGAACCGGTTACGGTGACCCGCTTCGAGCGGATGCTTTCGGCCGTGTCCAAACCACGATTTGCATTGTCTGAGTCGGAAGACCGGGAAGGCCGCAATGCCCCCGAGGCGGTTGCCGGCCGTGACGCCAATGCCGAAGCGAATATGGCGCTGTCGGCAGAAGTGAACGAGACCGCAGAGCACCACTCTGCGGTTCTGGGACCGCTCTCCGTACTTCTGGTTGATGATAATCGACTCAATCGCCTGGTGAACCGCAAGACCGTTGAACAGCTGGGCCATGCGGTAACCGTTGCGGGAGACGGTCAGGAAGCGATCGATACCGTGATGAACGGCCGTTTTGATGTGGTGCTCATGGATGTCGAAATGCCGATCATGGACGGCTTTGAGAGTGCCGCGCGCATCCGGGCGGGCGAAAGCGGAATGAGCAACCGCAGCGTTCCGATTGTGGCGTTGACGGCCCACAGTGGAGTACCGGAGCAGCGAAAGGCGAAGGCTGCCGGAATGAACGGGTTTCTTTCAAAGCCGTTTTCCAGCGAAATGCTTGCAACGGCGCTGGCAGAGGCGGTAGCGGGTAATTCTGCCATTGCGATCTCTGCGGACGCTCTGGGACGATTCTGCGGCCGGGCGCGCGCCCTGCTCGAACGAGGAGAACTCACCGAGCTGACGCGCATCGCGAACGAGGCGCGCGCCTTCGCGGTGGAGCAAGGGCTCACCGACGTTGCCGGCATTCTGTTCCGGCTGCTCCTGGCGGTTCGCCGTGGGGCGACCGATACCGTACTGGGGCTGCTCGACGAGTTGCAGCGAACGGTTGAGCGGTCCACGGAACGGTCGGTTTGAGTCGATCACCAAAAAAGATGGGCAAGTTTGGGCGAAACATACTACAATGAAAAAAGAGGCGGAGCACCAACAATGAGGTTCTTGGTAGTAGAGGATGATTTCGGAAGTCGGCGTCTCTTGCAGGCGCTACTCCGCGGACACGGAAGCTGTGACGTTGTTGTTGACGGCGAAGAGGCGATCGAAGCGTTTCGCCTTGCATGGGAAGAAAACGATCCCTATCGGGTTATTTTTCTGGACATCATGATGCCCCGAGTCGACGGCCACCAGGCGCTCCAGAAGATTCGCGAGTTGGAGCGGGTGTTTGGGGTACTGGAACGGGATCAGGTTTTCGTGGTCATGACCAGCGCGCTGGAAGATCCTCAGAACGTTGTTGGTGCGTTTCAGAATGGTGGAGCGACCTCCTATCTGGTGAAACCAATACACCGTGAGGCGGTGGAGCAGGAGCTTCGGCGGCTTGGGGTGATTGACGGATCATAACGCAGATGGAACGCATCCTCGTCGTTGAAGACGAACACATCGTAGCCCTCGACATCAAGATGCATCTCCAGAAGTACGGCTACGAGGTTCCGGTTACCTACCCAACGGGCGAGGAAGCGCTGGCCAACATCGAAGCGCTCAAGCCGGTGCTTGTTCTGATGGACATTCGGCTTGCCGGCGAAATGGATGGGCTGCAGGCAGCCGAAGAAATCAAACGAAAACACAATATCCCCGTTATTCTTCTGACCGCGTACGCAGACGAGAGTACCATCGAGCGGGCCAAGGCGTCGCAGCCCTTTGCCTACCTGATCAAGCCGTTTGAAGAACGTGAGCTCCGCACCGCCATCGTTCTTGCACTCTATCGCCATCAGATGGAGCAGGAGCTGATCCGTCGAGAGCGACTGTTCTCCACCACCCTCAACAGTATCGCCGACGGTGTGGTGGTGGTGGACAACGAGGGGAGAATCAGTTTCGCCAATCCGGTCGCACTCAATCTGATGAGGGTCGGCGAAGAAGCGTGCGTTGGAAAAGAGTATCGAAGCGTGGTGGTTCTGGACCGGCGGGTGGTCCCGGACCTTGGCAGCGAGGAGCTGCACGTCCTCCGGGCTGCCGAAGATGAGTGGATTCCCGTTGAATACGACGACGCTCCGCTCATTGACGAACAAGGAAGCCGGGCCGGGACCGTGCTGGTGTTTCGCGATATTTCGCAGCGACTGTCCACGGAACACGCGCTGTCTCAGAGTCTCGAACAGTTCCGCCAGGCTCAGAAAATGGAGGCGGTGGGACGCCTCTCCGGGGGCATCGCTCACGATTTTAACAATTTACTCACCGTAATCATGGGCTACTCGCGGCTCATCCGTCAGGAGCTTGATCACGATGTCGCGCAGGCACGCGACGCCATCCTTGCCGACCTGGAGGGTCTCGATCGCGCCGCGCAGCGTTCTGCCAATCTCACCCGGCAACTGCTTGCCTTCAGTCGCAGACAGATCCTTCAGCCGAAGGTCTACAACCTGAACGAGGTTGTGCAGGACATGGAAAAAATGTTCCGACGGCTTCTGACCGAGAAGGTGCGGATGTACCTCTCGTGTCGCGCCGAGCACTCGGCGGTACTGGTTGATCACGGGCAGATCGAGCAGGTTCTGATGAATCTCGTGGTCAACGCCCGCGACGCCATGCCCGACGGGGGAACGTTGACCGTCCGTACCCGCACGGAAACCGTCTCAGAACACCTGGTGTGCGCCACCGGTACCATTCCACCGGGTGACTACCTGGTAATTGCCGTACAGGATACGGGCGTAGGAATCGGGGCGGAGGATATCTCTCGAATTTTCGAACCGTTCTTCACCACCAAAGAGACCGCCCAGGGAACCGGGCTCGGGCTTTCGACCGTCTACGGAATAGTCAGGCAAACCAACGGCCACATCGACGTGAACACCAAACTCGGCGTGGGAACAACGTTCTCGGTATTCTTACCGATACACGGCGATGCTCCGGAAAACACCGAACAAGCCCCCGAGATCGCCAACCGACCCTTGGGCGGGAACGAAACGCTCATGCTGGTCGAGGACGATGAACCAATCCGAAAGATGCTGTCGCGGGTACTGCGTGATAGCGGGTATACGGTGATTGAAGCAGAAAACGCGGGCGAGGCACTCTTGATTGCGGAGGATCCCACCGTCGCCCTTCATCTCCTGGTAACCGACGTGGTGATGCCGCACGTGTCCGGCGACAAGCTCGCACAGCGGTTGCGTGCAGAGCGCCCCGAGATTCGTGCCCTGCTGATATCCGGATATCCCGACGCCGTAGCGCAAGACTGGGTGGGAGACTTCGGCGCCGAGCTGTTGTTGAAACCCTTTGATCCAGACGTACTGGTCGCGAAAGTGCGCGAAATACTCGATCGCTGACCAAGCGCTGTTGCAAAACTTCGTTTGGCGGGTTACAACTGCCGCAAGTATATGGATCAACAACACACCAGGAATTTCTGTATCATTGCGCACATCGATCATGGGAAATCCACACTCGCCGACCGTCTCATTGAGATGGCGCAGATTGTCGCAGCCCGTGATTTCCAGGACCAGCTCCTCGACTCCATGGACATCGAGCGGGAGCGCGGGATTTCGATCAAGTCTCACGCGATTACCATTCCACACATTGGAAGCGACGGTGTCCGGTATCAGTTAAATCTTGTGGATACCCCGGGACACGTGGATTTTTCGTATGAAGTGTCGCGGGCAATTGCGTCGTGCGAAGGGGCGTTGCTGCTGATCGACGCCGCGCAGGGCGTACAGGCTCAGACTCTGTCGAACATGTACATGGCGCTGGAGCACGACCTCGAGATTGTTCCCGTAATCAACAAGATCGATCTCCCGAGTGCACGGGTCGATGAGGTCAAAGCGCAGATTCAGCACGATCTCGGGCTCGACCCCGAGACGGCGATGCTGATATCCGCCAAGAACGGAGTGGGTATTTCCGAGCTCCTTGAAGCGATTGTAACCCTGATTCCGGCACCAAGTGGCGATCGGGCAGCCCCGCTTCAGGCGCGAATTTTTGACTCTCATTACGATGCGTACCGCGGAGTGGTGGTCCACATCAAGCTGGTAAATGGGACGCTCAAAAGCGGCAGCACCGTGCGGTTGCTATACACCGGCATCGATTACCGAGTGGAAGAGGTCGGAAAGTTTGGGATTACCCTCGATCCCACCGGTGTGCTGCACGCGGGTGAGGTTGGGTACTTCATCGCGGGCATCAAGACGGTTGCAGACATCCGCGTGGGGGATACCGTTACGATGCACAATCGTCCCTGCGAAAGCCCGTTGCCCGGATTTCGCGAGGTTAAACCGGTAGTCTTTTCCTCGATCTATCCGGTTGATACCAACGATTACGATGAGCTTGCGGTTGCGATGGAGAAGCT
>SLTF01000011.1 GCA_007130025.1 Spirochaetales bacterium
CATCCATGGCCCGCGCAACCGAAACCATTCGTCCGGCTCCCATATCCACGCCGCCACCGCCAATGCGCAGCGACGGATCGCCGGACAGTTCCAGCTCCAGGAGACCGTGCCGCGCGGTTGCGCCCAGGTCGCCGATGTTGAGCAGGTTCAGGGATACGGTGCCGCCAACGGCGTACCGCCCCGCCTCCCCGGCAAGGTCCCCCGCAAACCGGGCGAGCGCATCGGTGCCGAAATCGGTGGGGAGCGGAAGATGTGCAAAGCTTCCCGTGTCCAGCGTCCACCGACTCGTCAGAGCGCTTCCCACCGCGCTGGAGGATCCCGCGGCAACGTATCCTGCCACGGCCTGGGTTCCAAAGGCCTGGTTCCGAAACGTCGATCGATCAAATCCGTTGCCACCAAACGGATCCGCCGCGTGGACGGCAAGAACGGCGGCCGAAGCGGTGCCTGACGCGATACGACCGGCGGCGGTTACCGAGGCAGCCCCGTACCACGTACTGCCGATCGCGCTGCCGCCCACCGGGACTCCGGAGAGGCCCTGTTGCAGGAAGCCGCTCGCCTGTTCGCCAAACCCGTGAAAGAGCCCGCCGGTTGCGGTTGATACGGCTCCCACCGCAACCTGTTGTACGGCGCGCGCCCACGTGGTCTCCGCATCGCGACCGGCAATCCCGGTATCCATCGCGGCGAACGCCGCCTGATTTGCAGCGGTGAGCGCAAGCGCTACCCACGGCTGTCCCACCACGGCCCCCGCAATCGAGACGCCAACCGCGGCGACGGTTCGGATGGTGGGTGCTTCGAGACGGCTACCGCCGGAATCCCACAAGGGTACATCCCACGCGGCCGCCTCCAGCATCGCGATCCCGCGCGACTGCCGTGCCTCGTAATGCGCAAACGCCAGCATGATCCGCCCCGCTTCCCCGTACCCCGCACGGTCGACCCTTCCCGGATCGCGGCTGCTCATTACCGGTGCGTACCCAACGTGCATTGCAAACAGACCGCTGACCGTCGAGTGCGAGTCAAACTGTGCCGAGCGCTCAAAGCCGTCGACCGCGGCGGCAAAGGCTGCGAGGATGTCTCCGCCCACGCGGTGCAGCGGTACCGCATCGGACGTTCCGCCAAAGATGATGGCAAAGTACTCGGTGACCGTTTCGAGGGCACGATCAACCAGCGCCTCCAATACTTCAGCGGAGAGGGCCGACGCGCTCTCTTCGCTGAGATCCAGTGGCGAGGCAAACTGTGGCGCCGTGAAGCGCCGGAACGCGTCAATCCGCTGGGTTTCCCGCCGCTCGCCACCAAAGAGCGACCGATCGACCACCACACGCCGGGAAAACTGATCACCGCCTGCGGTGAAACCCGCCGAGGTGAGCAGGTCGGCAAACCGCTTCCCCGTCACCCAGTTTGCACGCTCGATACTGAGTTCGGCATGCCGAATCGCCTCATCGACGGTGCGGCGAACCTGTTGTACCCGCAGCCGCGATGTTCCCGCTCGCACCGATTCGGCGATGACCGCCGAGCTCTCTTGTGCATGCGCGGCAAAGTGCGCCGTTGGAACCATTCCGCGCGACGGTGGTGCCGGCATCATCGCAACCGTGCCGGTTCGCTGTGTCAGCGATTCCATTCTGCGGCTGATTTCGTCCAGTGCCGTCCGATCGAGCTGGACCGCCTGGACAGTGTTCCATTGCAGGAGCGAGAGATGGGGGCGCAACGCCTGCTCCAGCGAGGCGATTTCGGAGGTTGCGGCTGCGTGGAACGATGAACCGTCCACCGCTGCCGACAGCGGCTGGTCCGTATCCCCCACCAGGTGCTTCCGCGCCGCGTCAAGAATCCACTCTTCGCGCGCCAGCGCAAACCGACGCGCATGTTCGTCCCACCTGAGCTGTTCTTCCATGAGCCCCTGGGAGAAGCGGGTACGCCATTCGCTTCGCGCCGTGGCAAGATGGTGCTCGGCGTCGGCCCAGGCGGTCCGAGCCGAGGCCACCAGCGCAGACAACGAAGCCTCCCAACGGGCGCGGTTTGCCAGAAGCTCCTGCCCTTCGGTGGTCAGTCTCAGCACCTGTTCGTCAACGAGGGCTTCGGCGCGCGCCTGGTACTCGCGGGAGAGTACCGCACCCAGGCGTTCAATTCGGGCGACACTTCCCGCCCGCGAGCGGGCAATTTCGGCAACCGCTGCCTGGAGTTCGATGGAGCGAAGCCACTCCGTACTGAACGAGCTGCCTCCAAAAAGATCGACAACCGAAGCGGCCCATTGCTCCGCGCCCGGGAATCCCGCTGCCACCTGTCGATGGTCGCGAACCGCCGCAGCTCGCTCGGTGGAGTGCAATGTCACCAGGAGCGACAAGCGGTTATTTACCGCTGCCTCCCCGTCTGCAAGCAGCGAAGCAAGCGTGTCGAGCAGGGGCACCACTCCACCGCCCGGCGGTGCCTGGTTGGCGGCATCACGAAGGGCCGTGCCAATGAGCTGATCGACCTCATCGTCGCCAATTGGAATCAGTGAGAAAATCGCTCGCTCGAGATCGGACACCGCGTTCATTCCTTCCGGGTCTCGACCGGCATTCCGTGCTGCGTCGCTGATTGACTCCAGACTTCCCGCGAGCGAGCGAGCCAGCTCCAGAATGGTTGCGCGCTCACCACCCCCACCGTGTGTAAAGGGTGCCATCTGCTGTCGCTGACGCTCGATGGGCCGCCACGGCTTCTGCCCGAAGATGTTCCGTCGCACCCAGCCGGTTCGCGATTTCAGCCGTTGCTCGGCGGCAATCGCAGCGGCGGTCACGTGTTCAACCGCAACCCGGGCGAGGTCTTTTTCCATATACGAGATCACGAGGGTGTCGTCGACGGCAAACCGGGGCGAGGAGAGCGCCGCGAGGAAGAAGCGGTAGTGAGGCAGCACGCGCTGGTCCGCCATGATACGCCCACGAGCCG
>SLTF01000018.1 GCA_007130025.1 Spirochaetales bacterium
AGCGACAGGGCCTCATCCTCGGCCTCTCGGTGTTTGACAACGCCGCCCTTGCGGTCCTCGATCGAAACAGCGCTCTTGGCGTGATCAAGCAGAAGAAGCTGTCCGATCTCATTCACCGGATCGTTGAAACCATCGGTGTCAAAACTCCAAGCCCGCGGCAGCTGGTCAAGTTTCTCTCCGGAGGAAACCAGCAGAAGGTCGTTCTGTCCAAGTGGTTCGTGCGCGACTGCGAAATCTATATCTTTGATGAACCAACCCGTGGCATCGACGTGGGTGCCAAGGTAGAGATCTATCGCCTGATGCAGTCGCTCGCACAGCGCGGAGCGGCGGTGATCATGGTCTCATCCGAGCTGCTGGAGGTTCTCAATATGAGCGACCGCATCCACGTGGTGTACGACGGGCGAATTGTGAAAGAGTTCCGTCGCGACGAAGCGACGGAAGAGGGCGTGATGAAGTACGCCCTCGGCGTAGCGGGCTCGGTTGCATGATCGAGCACCCACGCGCGAAACAGAACCCATGTGGAACAGAACTCATAAGGAGCTGACGATGAAGCTTGATGTGAAACATATCCTGAAGACGTACGGGATCTTCCTTGCCTTTTTGTTGATCTGCATCATCCTGGCGATCCTCTCGCCGGTCTTTCTTCGCTGGAACAACATCCTCAACGTCATTCGTCAGTCCTCGATCTACGGGGTGATGGCGGTGGGCATGACCTTCGTCATCCTTTCCGGCGGCATCGACCTGTCGGTTGGTTCGGTACTTGCGCTCTCGGGAATCATCGCCGCGGGTGCCGCCACCGCCGGCGTGGGCCTCTTTGGCATTGTTGCCCTCGGTCTGCTGGTCGGCGTGCTCTGCGGTCTCTTCAACGGACTTATGATCACCCTCGGCAAGATCACGCCATTTGTGATCACGCTGGGCATGATGAGTATTGCAAGGGGACTGACGCTCATCTACAGCGGCGGTCGTCCAATCAGCGGTTTCGAAGGCGCCTTTCGGTTCATCGGAGGTGGGTCCGTTCTGGGGATCCCCTTTCCCATTGTGATCCTGGCGGTCACCGTTCTGATCGGCTGGCTGGTGCTTACTCAGACCCGCCTTGGTCGGTACACCTATGCCATTGGTGGAAACGAAGAGACGGTGAAGCTTTCCGGAATCAACTCCAACTTCTACAAGACGATGGTCTACGTGATCTCCGGGCTCACTTCGGCCATGAGCGCCCTCATCCTCACCTCACGGCTGAACTCGGGTGGACCCAACGTGGGCCAGGCGTATGAGCTCGACGTCATCGCGGCGGTGGTCATTGGCGGTACCAGTCTCAGCGGAGGTCGGGGTAGCGTATGGGGAACCCTGGTCGGGGCCCTCATGATCTCGGTCATCAACAACGGCATGAACCTGCTGGGTATCAACCCGTTCTTCCAGCTGGTGGTCAAGGGCGTCATCATTATTGGTGCGGTCTTCCTCGACCGTCTGCGCGATCAGGCCAACTGATCCCCGACGCACAAACACGGCCGAACAAACAGGAGCGCGAACATGAAGGCAAAGAGTCTGTGGTACACCAAACCCCGAACGGTCGAAGTTCGCGACGTTGAAGTTGGTTCGCCCGGACCGCACGAGGTGCTGGTGAAGGTGGCGGCGTGCGGTGTCTGCACCTGGGATCTCTTCATCTTCAGCGGCGGCTTTCAGGAGTACCGCGAGTTTCCGTTCTACTTCGGCCACGAAGGGGTGGGAACAATCGAAGCAGTGGGCGAGGGCGTCAGCCGCGTCGCCGTGGGAGACCGGGTGGCGCTGCGCGAAAGCGCGGTCATTGGCGCGAACGGTCGTGGCCACATGGCCGAGCTCGCCCTGCAGTCCGAAAACGAGGTCATCCCCCTCCCCAAAGACGGCCGGGTCGACGAACTCTGGATGATCGAGCCGGTGGCGTGCTGCGTAAACGCGGTAGACCTGTCGCGCATCCAGGCTGGCGCACGCGTGGCCCTGGTTGGCTGCGGCTTCATGGGCTCGATCATCCTGCAGCTGCTTGCCATGCAGCCGGTATCCGAGATTGCGGTGCTGGAGCTGCGCCCCGAACTGCTTGCCTACGCGCGCTCGGTCACGGGTGCGCCCATCACGGTCTACGACCTGGGCGAGAAGCCGGATTTCACCAAGCTTCGTGGCACGTTTGACGTCGTCATTGAGACCGCTGCAGTGGAGGCCGCCTTCACCACGGCCAACGCACTCACGCGCAAGGGCGGAACCCTGGTGATTTTTTCCTGGCAGCACCACCCCTTCACCTTCGACTTCGGCGACTGGCACGTGCGCGGAATTACCGTACTGAACGCGTCACCCGCGGCCGCGCCCGACTTCACCCGCTGCTTCCACCAGTCAGCCGCCCTCATGGCCGCAGGCCGAGTGGACCTCGGACCGCTGGTGACGCACGTCGCCCGCCCCGAAGCAGCCCAACCGCTCTACGAACACGGCATCGCCAAGACCGACGGCTACATCAAGGGCGTGATCCGCTGGGTGTGAGCCCGGCTGCGCGAGTAATTCCCGTCGCCTGATCGGGGACGCACCGAGCCAGTCAACGCCCGTCGCGAACCCTCCACCGATTTGACCCCACCTCCTTCATTCAGTAGGTTCTGAATGAAGGAGTACACAATGCTACGATGGGCTGCAATCTTTCTGGTAATCGCGATCATTGCCGGCGTCTTCGGGTTTGGAAACCTGGCCGCGACCGCAAGCGGAATCGCCCGCGTGCTCTTCTTCCTGTTCATTGTGCTGCTGCTGGTCGCCGTGGTCTCCGGCGCGGTGCGGGGGTGGTGAGGGGAGCGCTTGATTCGCGGTGAGCGACGGGGGCCGTTGTGCGTGACGAAGCATCGTCTCCGCGTGTTCATTGGGGTATGCTTGACGTTAAGAGGTGAA
>SLTF01000195.1 GCA_007130025.1 Spirochaetales bacterium
GACGACGACGCCCTGGTGACCGTGTTGCTGCAGCGGAAGGAGCCGTTCGCCGAGGCGGGGCTGCGCGGCGAACAGGCGGCGCGCTACGCGGCGGGGGCAGAGCTCTTCGCGTGGCTCGGTAAGCACATCGACCGGGTTCCGCACTCGCGGCTGTTGACCGAGATCTGGCACGACTGGGGCTACCGGTACGCGCTGCTTCGCAACAGCTCCTACCATCCCTACCTCGACTACGCCGAACAGCTCTTCGCCTTTGCCCGGCGGTTTGATGATCGACCGGCGGTGGAGCTGCTTGAGCAGTGGCGTGAACAACTCGGCCAGGGCGAGCGCGTTCCCGATCTGGAGGTCATTCAGGAGCACGACGCAGGCGTGAAGCTGATGACCATCCACGCGTCCAAGGGGCTGGAGTTTCCCGTAGTGATCCTGGCCAACAGCGGAAATCGCGGGCGGCAGGAGGGCACCGGGTCCGCTCCCTATTACCTCTCCGAGCAGTACGGCCTCACCTTCAACCTTCCCCCTGATGTGGTTTCCGAGAAACCCAAGGTCAACTGGTTTTTCACGCAGGGTAAGGATGAGGAGCAGGCGCGAAACCTTGCGGAGGTGAAGCGACTGCTCTACGTCGCGCTTACCAGGGCCGAGAGCCACCTGGGAATCTCCGGCTACCACCACGCCGGGAACCGGAAAACCGAGCAGGTCCACCTCAACATGGTACTGAACGCCCTGGGTATCCCGCCCGGCCCGCCGAGCGATGATGCGGAAGTACCTGCGGAAACCGGGTTGCATCCCGCCGTGCGGGTACGCTACCTCGGTGAGGTTCCGCAGAGCGAGCTGTTCCGAAACCGGGAACTCGGCCGCACCGTGGACGCACCGCTCGCCGCCCGGCGCTACGCTGAACTGCCGCTGGTCACCCGCACCGTAGCCCGCCGTGAGTTCAGCGCGACCGACTTGAACGCGCTGTTGAGAGACGTCCCGCCGGCAGCCGGCGTTGAGGCCGGGCGTGCGCTTCCGCAGCTGCCGAGCGACGGCGTCATTCGCGACCAGCGGCTTGAAGCTGCCTTTGGGACGCTCTGCCATCTGGCGATCGAGCTGCAACTGCGGGGAGGGAACGAGGGCGAAGAGCTGCGCCGCCGGCTGGAGGAACGGGCCCCCGACGATCTTCGCGCGGAGCTGACCGAGAAGGCCTTTCGTCAGGTGCTGCAGGATGCGCAGGAGCTGGCCGGCCGCTTCTTCGCATCCCCGGAGTTTGCCCGTCTGGTGGCTCCGGCCCGCGGCCGAGTTGAGGTTGAACACGCGATCGTGCTCCGCCCCCGGGCCGCCCTCGACATCCTCGTTCACGGGCAGATCGACCTCTTCGTGCCCAGCCCGGACGGAGCCGGGGGAACCGTCATCGATTTCAAGACCAACGCCCACGCAGAGACCGACGAGTACCGCGTACAGCTCGCCCTCTACCGCGAAGCCGCCGAGGCGATCTTTGGCGCACCGGTTGGCGCGTGGGTCTGCTACCTGCGTGCGCCGCTCTGGGTCGACTACTCAGGCGCTGTGGCGGAAGATCTGGCCGGGCTTGTCGCCGTTGCGAGCGACCCCGGCTGAAGTGCCTTGCCGAGTATCAGCGTTCCTCGGGATAGGTGAGTCCCCATTCGCCGCGGAAGTGGTCCATCAGGCGCATGATCGCGAGCGACTCGGACAGCGGCATGACGCTGCTTTCCATCCGACCCTCAAGAATGCACGCGGTCGCTTCTTCGATCTCGTACTGGAATCCGCTGGAGGGAAAGCGCACGTCAAAGGTCTCGGTGCCGGACTCGGTCTCCACGTGAATGGCAACGGGGCGCAGGAACTTCTCCACCCGGATGCGTCCCTTCTTGCCGTAAATGGTTGCCTCATCAATTTCTGCGACCTTGCAGGTTGACGTGAGCATCGCCATGCGGCCCTCGGAGAAACGCAGCAGGTAGGATGAAATCTCGTCCACACCCGTACGGCCGAGCCATGCAAGGCTGCTACTCGCCTCCGGGGCCCCGCCAAACACAATGTGGGCAAAGTTCAGGGGGTAGATGCCAAGGTCGAGTACCGCTCCACCGGCGAGCTGCGGGTTGAGCAACCGGTGCTCGGGGTCTTCGTCGCGATCGATGCCAAAGAAGGCGTTCACCACGCGCGGTGTGCCGATGACGTCGGAGGCGAGCAGCTCTTTGAGTTTGGTGATGCCCGGAAGAAAGCGCGTCCAGAGCGCCTCCATCAGGAAGAGCTTTTTCTCCTTCGCAAGCGCGATGAGCTCTTCGAGTTGGGCCGCGTTGATGGTGATCGGCTTTTCGCACAGGACGTGCTTACCGTGGGAGAGCGCGAGTCGAACGTTGTCATGGTGGAAGTTGTGCGTGGTGGCCACGTAGACGGCGTCCACCTCGGGATCCCGTACGAGTGACTCGTAGTCGGAGTACGCGCGCATTGGCGGATACTGCGCGGCAAACTCCGCTGCCTTGCCCGCGGTGCGCGATGCTCCGGCTACCAGTTCCGCGTTGGGAACGAGCGATAACCCCTTCGCAAACGCGTGTGCGATCCACCCACACCCGATGATGCCCCACCGTACCCGATCTGCTGCCATAGTGTGCCTCCTGTGAACTGAGTCGGATTCATTGCGCACGATCAAAACGCGGTTGTCAAGGCGTCTTCATTTGCGCATGATGGTGCCACCATCAGGAGGCAATGTGAGAAACGACCCACACGTACGCATCAGCGTCTCGCTCACCAACGCGTGGCAGCGTACCCGCGACTGTCTTGAGATAGTCGTTCAGGCACGACGTGGTCGTGTAGCACTCTTCGGGCGGGGTCGCGAGCGTGATAGGTTTCTGCACGAACAGAAACTATGACGAGCGCGGCCGCGCGTCAAACGCGCGGTAC
>SLTF01000141.1 GCA_007130025.1 Spirochaetales bacterium
AGTTTTCGAACCGAAGACGGAACGGTCCGTGCGGTTGACGATGTTTCGTTTGATATCCGTGCGGGCGAGGTAGTCGGCCTGGTGGGAGAAAGCGGGTGCGGCAAGACCGCCGTCTCCCTGAGCATCCTGCAACTGCTGCCGACGCCACCGGCGGTGATCGAAGGCGGCGAGATCCAGTTTGGAGATCGCGACCTTCTGCAACTCAGCCCGGCGCAGATCCGCAAGATCCGCGGCAACGAGATCGCGATGATATTCCAGGAACCGATGACCAGCCTCAACCCGGTCTATACCATCGGGAACCAGCTGATGGAGACGATCCAGCTTCACCAGAAACTCGACGCATCGGCTGCAAAGGCGCGGGCAATCGAGATGCTGAAGCTGGTGGGTATTCCGCGGGCGGACGAGGTCATTGACGAGTACCCGCACCGCTTCTCCGGCGGAATGCGACAGCGCGCCATGATCGCCATGGCGCTCAGCTGCAACCCGCGGCTGCTCATTGCCGACGAACCCACCACCGCCCTCGACGTAACCATCCAGGCGCAGATTCTGGAGCTGATGCGCGAACTGCGCGAGCGGATCGGCATGTCGATTCTCTTCATCACCCACGACCTCAACGTGATCGCCGAGATGGCCGATCGCGTGGTGGTGATGTATTCGGGCAAGGTGGTCGAACAGGCGGACGTATTGACCCTCTTCCACGAACCGAAGCACCCCTATACGCAGGGGCTCATCGGATCGCGTCCGAGCGCGGACCAGGACACCGAAGAGCGTCAGGGGGGAAAGAGCCGCCTCCCCTTCATCCGCGGCAGCGTTCCCAACCCCCTCTTCATGCCCGCCGGCTGCCCCTTTCACCCGCGCTGCGACCACGCGATGCCGGTCTGCTCGCAGCGCATGCCCGGGTACACGGTGATGAAACCGGGCCACGAGGTGCGCTGCTGGCTTCACGAGTCCGATTCTGCAGACACGGGTGATTCTCCGGAGGTTCGCGCATGAGCAACAGTACCCGCACCGACGCGCCCGTCCTCGAGGTATCAGATCTCCAGAAGCACTTTCCCATTCGTACCGGGGTCCTCAGCCGTACCACGGGCCACGTAAAGGCGGTGGACGGCGTTTCGTTTGAGATTCGATCCGGCGAAACCTTTGCCCTCGTCGGCGAGAGCGGCTGCGGAAAAAGCACCACCGGAAGGACCATCCTGCGCCTCACCGGGGCCACCGCCGGCACGGTGCGCTACAACGGCGAAGATGTGCTCGGCGCAACCGGGGAACGCATGCGTCATCTGCGAAAGGCGATGCAGATCGTCTTTCAGGACCCCTACAGCGCGCTCAATCCGCGCATGACCGTGGGAGCCGCCATCACCGAGATCCTCAAGGTTCACGGAATCGCCACCGGCGCTGAAGCGCGGGAGCGGGTGGAAGAGGTGCTGGTGCGTTGTGGACTCGAGGCTTACCACAGCTGGCGCTACCCCCACGAGTTCTCCGGGGGGCAGCGCCAGCGAGTGGTCATCGCACGGGCCCTTGCCCTCGATCCGCAGTTTATTGTAGCTGATGAACCGATCTCGGCGCTCGACGTCAGTATTCAGAGTCAGATCATCAATCTGCTCGAAGATCTGCAGGACAGCCTCCAGCTCACCTACCTCTTCATCAGTCACGATCTCAGCGTGGTTCGCCACATGGCCGACCGCGTCGGGGTGATGTACCTGGGCAAGCTGGTAGAGGTTGCCGAGAAGGCCGAGTTCTACCGGGAGCCGCTCCACCCCTACAGCCAGGCCCTGCTGTCGGCCATACCGGTGAGCGATCCCACCATCAGAAAGAAGCGTATCATCCTCACGGGTGACGTCCCGAGTCCAGCCAATCCGCCTTCGGGATGTCCGTTTCATACCCGATGCCCCGTGGCGATGGATGTCTGCCGCACCGTGGTTCCCCAGCTGAAGCCAACGGCAAGCGGCCGACAGGTTGCCTGTCACAAGGTGCACCCGGTCTCGTGAGCGGTAGGCACTACCCCGACGGGGGACGCACCGACCGCCGGCCGCACGACGAGCCGCGGTCTGGTGACACCTTTGCCTGGCTCCTCGCGGCCGCCTCGGTAATTGGGCCCATTCTGCTGATTCTGGTCGCCGCGGTCTCCATCGCCTACGGTCTGATCCACCTCTTTTTTCTGCGGTGATGCGCGCGGCTTGACGGCCGCCGGTTCTGCCGTTAGGGTGATAGTATCACTTTCTCCCCCTCACGGAACAAGGAGTATCTATGGCGGAGCGTAATGTAAGCCCTCCGAATCTTCCCTTCAAAATCAAACCCGGGCTGATCACCACAGTCCTGGTGATTGTGATTCTGGTAGGCGTTGTCACGAGCAGTTTCTTCATGGTGGACCAGACCGAAGAATCGGTGGTTGTCACCCTTGGCCGGTACTCCCGAACCGTACCTCCCGGGCTGCACTTCAAGCTGCCCTTCGGCATTCAGCGCAACTACAACGTACCAACCCAGGTGGTGCAGACGCAGTCGTTTGGTTTTCGCACCGAAGCGGCCGGCATCACCACGCGGTACGCGGAGCAGACCTTCCCTCAGGAATCGATCATGCTCACCGGAGACCTCAACATCGTTGATGTGGAGTGGATCATCCAGTACCGCATCACCGATCCCCGGGCGTGGCTCTTCAACGTCGAAAGTGATCCCGGTGGCCTCGGCATCAACGCCCGACCAGGCGGCGAGCAGCGCTTCCCGGACAACCGGGTCAGGACCATCCGCGACGTCTCGCAGGCGGTGATCAGTCTGCTGGTGGGTGACCGCGCGATCATCGACGTGCTGGGCAACGAGCGCGGCAATATCGAGTTCCTGGGCCAGGAAATGATGAACAATATCCTCGGCGCCTTTGACATGGG
>SLTF01000017.1 GCA_007130025.1 Spirochaetales bacterium
GTCTACGAGGGAATCTACACCGCTCTGGTGCGGCTGGAGTGGGTGCAGGATCAGCGGATGATCATTCTGATTGGGGACGCGCCGCCGCACCCGAGACCGCGAGGGGGGGTGACGCGTGACATGGTATTTGCCGAAGCGGCCGATCGCGCGGTGACCATCCACGCGATCCTGTTGCCCCACCCGTAGGAGGCCGATGCATGAGAATCAATGGATCAAGGGCTTCGTTTCCGTTTTCCTCCGGGCTCTTTCTCGCGGCGCTCGTCGTGCTGTTGATCGCTCCGCACGCTGCTGCGCAAGCACCGCAATCGCCGGGCGCGTCACGGTCCGAGCTCATTGAAGCGCTGCACGCAGCAACGCCCGAGTGGGTTCACGAGCAGTACGACGCGCTGGCAGGCGCGTTCCGCCGGGACGCCTTCGGTTGGACGCCGCTCATGGTGGCGGCCGCGGGCAACGGCGATCCGCGGGTGATCGCAACACTTTTGGAGCGCGGTGAGCGGATCGACGCCCGGAGCCTCGACCACTGGAGCGCACTGATGTTTGCCGCAGCCTTCAATCCCGAGCCCGCGGTTGCGCGCGCGCTGATTGCTGCCGGCGCGGATCCCAACGAGCGAACTCGCGACGCGTGGGCGGCTCTCTTCGGCGCCGCCCGCTACACCGGTGAGAATCTGCGATTCAACGCGCTCGAGGCCGTGGACGTTGGTCTTGCTGCGGTTCCTTCCGAAGAACGCGGTTGGACGCCGTTCTTTTTTGCGGTTCGGTTCAACCCGGAGCCCGCGGTTGCCGCGGCTCTGATCGAAGCGGGAGCCGACGCCGCCGCGCTCGATGAGTACGGGCGGACCGCGAAGAGCTATGCTCCGGCCGGTTCTCAAGCGCTTGCAACAAACCGCAGGTAGATCGCCGTTCCCTCTGAGTTGACCACCGTAAGCTCGGCCCTCAGTTGGGCGGCCAGCGCCGAGATAATGGTGAATCCGGTGGTGGTGGCCTGGCGGAAATCGGTGCCGTGGGGAATTCCCACCCCGTTGTCCCGCACCACCAGCTCGACTTCGTCGCCGGCCTGCCTCACCGATACCTGGATCCCGGGAGATTGTGGAGGCGGCGAGAACGCGTGCTTGAACGCATTGGTCAGGAGCTCGGTCAGCATCAGCCCGCAGGGTACCGCCTGGGTGATCGACAGATAGACCTGATCGCGGTCACCATCCACCAGGATTTGCGCGCCAACCGTGTTGTAGACGCTTGATACCTCACGCACCATGTCTTCGGCGTAGGCAACAAGATCAATGCGGGCAAAGTCCTCCGAGCGGTAGAGTCGCTCGTGAATCTGCGCCATGGCGATGACGCGCTGACGAATATCGCGCAGTAGCACGTCAGGATTCGCATGGTCCGTATTGCTCAGACTCACGAGGCTTGCGACCACCTGCAGGTTGTTCTTGACCCGGTGGTGCACCTCTTTCAGCAGCGCTTCTTTTTCACGCAGCGAATCCGCAAGCGCTTCCTGGGCGCGAAGGCTCTCGGTGATGTCGCGGGTGATCGAGAGAACGGACTTGACCTGGTAGTGTTCGTCAAGCTCCGGTACGGCTCGCATTTCGTAGTCGCGAAGCAGTCCGGCGGCATTGGGAAAGCAGAACAACTCCATCCTCGGCGAAGCCGTGTCGATGACGGACTGAAGCGCGTTCTGCCACTGCTCGACGAGTGCCGGCGGCATGCCAAGTTCACCGTGGGTCTTCCCGATGAACTCGCTCTGCGGGATACCGGCAACGCGCTCTCCCTCTCCGTTGACAAAGGTGTGTCGGAGATTCTGGTCAAAGCGAACGATAATGTCCGGAGCGTTTTCGGTGATTGCCTGAAGTTCCCGCTGCCGCTCGCGCAATTCCCGCCGAGCTCGTCGCATTCTCCGCCGGGATCGCAGGAGCGCCGCGATCAGCCCCGACTGCAGCATCAGAAAGACCAGGGCGACGACGATGTATGGCCAGTACTGCTGGTAGACCGATATCCGCCGATCGTAGAGGACCGCATCCGGAGGGAGTTCGCGTACGGAAACTCCATGCCTGCGCAGGCGGGGGTAGTTGAACATCGCCACGTTGGGGCTCTCCATCACCGGCGGGATGCTCGAAGGAGACTTCCCTCCCAGAACCCGCAGTGATAGATCGGCGGCGGTGTTGGCCTGTTCGGTCGCGGATGAAACGACACCCGCGAGCGCACCCGCACGGATGGTGAAGTCCCAGAGACTGAACACCGGTGCATCGGTGGCGCTCTCAATCAGCCGGAAACTCTCGCGCACCGAGAGTCGCCCGCCGTCGGCGGCACGAAAGAGGCTCAAATAAAGAATGACGTCGTTCTCACCAAGCTGTGAGAGGGCGGCCACCATCTCCGGCGCGGGAAGGTCATAGAGCTCAGTGAACGTCACGCGCGATTCGTAGCGCGGCCGAATCGCCTCAAAACGTTCCACGTTGAGGCGGCCGGTGAGTGACCCATCGCTGATGACCGCAAATCGCTCAGTCCGGGGGCGCAGCGCAAGTGCAAGGTCGAGGGTCTTCTGGATGTCGAGCGCTTCGTTGACGCCGGTGTAGTCTGGGCGCCCTTCCAGCCGGTACGGCTCAAAGTCGTTGATGCCGCAGAACACCACCGGGGTCCGGCCGAAAATCCGGTGCTTGCGTTCGAAGAGAAAATCCAGGGCCGGATCGTCGGTGGCAATGATCAGATCGAAGGAGAGACCCGCCGCCGTATAGCGGTAGCGATAGAGCTCTTCCAGCACATCGAAGGTGTCGGCGGTGTGGCGCCGCTGGGTGTCCATGTACTCAACGTAGAGTTCGATGTCCTGGTACGGCTGGAAGCGTTCCACAAAGGTCGCCTGCAGCGAGTCGGTCCAGTCGTA
>SLTF01000085.1 GCA_007130025.1 Spirochaetales bacterium
ACCGCCGCCGACTGCACATCGATCTTCTCCGCTGCCGCGATCATCTCAGAGAGATCCACCGTGGTCACGCTGATGCCGGTTGCCTGCAACAGCTTCTCGCTGTACCGTACGGTGTTGAAGGGCGCAGGGCGGGCGCCAATGGAGCCGATCCGTGCGCCGGTCAGCCCCTTCACCACGCGGCAGACACGGGAAAAATTGTCCAGATCGCGGGTGAAGACCGCCCCCTCAACCTCGCAGACGTGCTGAGCGGTGTCGGTCCAGGGGATGCCGTACTGGTAGAGGTTGTTGGTCACCGAAATCTTGCCGCAGTAGGCATCGCGGCGCTGGGAGACACTCACCTTGTCGTTCTCGTCGCTGCACGCCTGGATCAGCACCGGCACGTTCAGCTTCGCGCGCGACAGCGTCTCCGCGATGCCCTGCTCGTCACCAAAGTTGGGGAGCACCACGATGATGCCGTCGATCTCGTCCTTATGGTCGCGAAAGAACTTCGCGTACTTCTGTGCGTCTTTCAGGGTCTCCACCGCGCCGTTGGGTGTGGCGTCCTTGGGCATGATCCGGTACTCGTAACCCAGGCCGTCGAGCTTCAGCAGAAGCTCCTCTCGGGCGCTCGCCGCGTGTGCCGGGTTGAAGAACCCGCGGGTTCCTACGATCAGCCCAAAGACCATCTTCTTGTCCACCAGACGGGCAAACGTTTGTTCTGCCATGTTATTCCTCCTCTCTCTTGCGTAGACGCGGGCAACGCCGCGGAGTCCAGTCAGTTGTAACGAAGCGGCGCGCTTTCCGTACTCAGGGCGAATCCGTTGGGAAACTCGGGGCTGAGCTGGTAGTCGGCGATCCGTTCCATGAACTTCAGAAAATCGATGCCATCGCGTGCCGCGGTATCGGCGTCGGGTACCATGGGGGCGCTCTCGATGGTGCAGTAGCCGGAGTAGCCGGTCTTCTTGAGCGCACGCATCACCGCGCGGAAGTCGGTCTTCCCGTAGCCCGGGGTCAGCGAATTGGAGTCGCGAAAGTGCAGATGCCACAGCAGGGGATGGGCGTCCATCACCGCTTCAAACGGGTCGAGCTCTTCCATGTTGACGTGGAACCAGTCGAGCTGGATGCCGATGTTGTCGCAGCCGGTGAGCTCGATCATGCGCTTGTGGTTTGCCGCCGTGTTCACAAACTTCCCCATCTCCAGGTGGTTGGTCGCCTCGAATACCAGCTTCACGCCCTTTGTCCGGGCGTAGTCGCTCATTCGTTTGAGTGCATCCACCGCCACCGCGGTGGCCTCGCTGACCGTGTCGGCGGCAATCGCCTCGTGGATTGCCACCGCGATGGTCACCGAGGGGGCACCAACCTCCGCCGCAAAATCGATGCTGGTCTTTGTCTCCGCCACGCCAAGATCGGCGGTTTTGGGCTCGGTCAGTGTCTTGTAGGTTGGTGAGTAGGGATCCCACATCTCACCCCAGCACTCGTTGATGCACGAAACGTCGAGGCCAAAATCAGCCCGCAGCTTCTTGTGAGTGGCCGCGTACGCCTCCATCGAAACACCCAGACCGTAGCGGCCCTTGGGAGGGCAGATCTCGATTGCGTCGTAACCGCAGCGTTTGAGCCGTTCGTACGTTCGCTCGGGCTTGAGATACGCCTCGTCCTGACCAAAAGTGAGCTGAAAGTAACTGTACTTCATTGCTTCCATGACGCTTTACTCCTCTGCGGGATAGATCTTCTCCGGAGGCATCCGCCCCGCGGGTCGCTGGATCAGCTCGTAGACCACTCCGTAGTCCGCCTCGGTGTCGAGGTATGCGTAATGGCCGTCGCCATCTTTTCCGAATCCGGCGCCGTCCATGATCATCGCGTAGCCGGCGGCTTCCGCCTCGGCGAGTGCCGACGTCATGTTTTCTACCAGAACACCAAAGTGCTGCACACCGTAGCCGTGTTTCTCGATGAATTCGTGATAGACCGATGGGCCGCGCGTGGGTTGAATGAGTTCCACCCGCATGGGTCCGAAATAAGAGAGCGCGACGCGCATCTCGTAGTCCGCCGGTTGGCCGCGATAGGTCATTGTCTGCACAAGCGGTTTCCCGTAGGTGTAGAAGTGCCACGGCCCGGTACCGAACCCGGCGTGGTAGTTCGCGACCGTCTGATCAAGGTCTTCGACTACAAATGCAATCTGTGCGATGCCGTTGTTCAGAAACGGCAGAGGCTTCTCTGGCTGCTTCATTCCCCGCCTCCTACGAGCCCGGCTGAAAGACAACCTTGAGCGCCTTGCCTTCCAGCGCAAGCTGAAGCCCATCGTTGAACCGCGACAGCGGCATCACGTTTGTCACCAGCTTTTCGCCGGGAATCTGCCCCGATTCGAGCATCTGCAGTGAGAGCCGGAAATGACGCGGCGCAAACCGCGAAATGCCGTAGAGCGTCAGGTTCTGGTAGTGGACCACGTTCATGTCCACGCCGGGCTTGCTGTCGCTGTGAGGCAGGCCACCAAAGAGCGCAATGCGTCCGCCCTTTGCCGCTACCTCCACCGCCTGCACCTGCGACGACGCCGCGGGGTTGGCCGTGATCACCACCGACGGCCCGAGGCCACCGGTCAGCTCGCGGACGCGCGACGGCAGATCCTCGGTTGCCGAGTTAATGACGGCGTCCGGCTCGAAGGCCTGGACCAGTTTGAGCCGTTCGTCCACTACGTCGGACACAAAAACCTTCGCGGCGCCACAGGCGCGGGCGACGGCGACGTGCAGACAGCCGATGGGCCCGGCCCCCATCACCAGCACCGTGTCGCCAATGGTGGTTGCGGTTTTCTCGTGGGCGTGGATCACCGAGGAGCCGGGTTCGACGATGGCGGCGTAGATCGAGTCCAGTTTCGCCGGAGCGGGAAGGATGTTGCCTGC
>SLTF01000301.1 GCA_007130025.1 Spirochaetales bacterium
GGGAATCAGCTGCAGGTGGCGCGAATCGCGATCTTTGCGCTTCTGGCATCCGCGGAGCGCCGCCGGGACCGGGTTGCCCTGGTAACGTTCTCGGATCAGCACGCGCGTGTTGCCCTTGAGCCAACCAGCGCCGTCATCCGTGCTCGGCGTGCCGTAGAATCCGTGGAGCTCGGGGGGGCTACACCGCTCGCCGCCGGCCTTTCCGCGGCGCTGAACCTGGTCGAAACCACCCGAAGCCGTGACCCCGGGGAGCCCATCGAAGTGATGGTCTTCTCCGACGGCGAAGGAAACGTCTCTCCCCAATCCCGGCAGGAGCAGATCGAAACGGTCGCCGAACGCGCCTCGCGTCTTGGAATCCACCCGCTTTTCGTAGACACCACGGGAACTCGCCGTGGCAGCGAAGAGATGCGGGGGCTCGCGGAGACCTTCGGCGGAGTGTACCGCCGCCTCCACGGAGCCGACCGTGACGAAATGGCGGAAATGCTCACCGAACTTCGGTCCATCCGGTCCCCATAGTCGAAGGAAAAGCACAATCTTCGCACCACGTGATTTTGGTTGAGGGATTTGCCGTTCAGGGTTATCGTAGGAAGAGAGGGTAACACCGAGAGGAGGCAGTATGATTCCGCAGGATATCGAAATTGCGCAGGGGGCAAAACTGCGCCCAATTCAGGAGATTGCGGGGGAGATCGGAGTCCAGGATGAGGAACTCATTCCCTACGGTCGGGATGTCGCCAAGATTGACATGGGAATCCTTCGGCGTCTGACCCGCGTTGCCGAGGATTTTCGCTACGTTGCCGTGACGGGCATCACCCCCACGCCCTTCGGCGAAGGGAAGACCACCACCACGGTTGGACTGACGCAGGGTCTCGGCAGAATCGGGAAACGCGCAGCGTGTGCGATCCGCCAGCCGTCGCTGGGACCGACCTTCGGCATCAAGGGGGGTGCCGCCGGTGGGGGGTACAGCCAGGTCATCCCCATGGAGCGATTCAACCTGCATCTCACCGGCGATACTCACGCAGTCTCCATTGCTCATAACCTGATAGCTGCGGCGGTTGACGCCCGGATCTATCACGAGGGTCGCTGGTCGGATGCCTATTTTGAAAAACGCGGTATGAGTCGGCTTAACATCGACCCCTACCAGGTGAGCTGGCGGCGGGTACTCGACGTCAGCGATCGGGCGCTGCGCTCAATCATCACCGGTATCGGCGACACCGGTGACGGCCCCATGCGCCAAAGCGGTTTTGATATCGCGGTCGCAAGCGAGCTGATGGCGATTCTGGCGCTCTCTACCGACCTTGCCGACATGCGGGCACGAATTGGACGAGCGGTAGTGGCGTTTGATCGCGCCGGGAAACCGGTCAGCTGTGACGACCTGGAGGTTGCCGGCGCGGCAACCGCGTTGATGCGTGACGCCTTATCGCCCAATCTGCTCCAGACCCTGGAAGGACAGCCGGCATTCGTCCACGCCGGACCGTTTGCCAACATTGCACACGGAAACTCGTCCATCATGGCAGATCTTGTGGCGTCGCGGCTCGGCGGTTTTCTCATAACCGAGAGTGGATTCGGGTCGGATATGGGGCTTGAGAAGTTCTTTGACATCAAGTGCCGGGCGAGTGGTCTGCGCCCGCACGCCGTGGTGATGGTGGTAACCGTGCGTGCGGTGAAGTCTCACGGCGGAGGGCCGGCTCTCAGGGCCGGAGTCAAACCCGACGCGGCCTATTCCACCGAACGGCTTGATCTGGTAAAGGAGGGGCTTGCAAATCTTCGGGCCCATCTTGCGATTTCCCGACGCATCGGCGTTCCGGTTGTGGTTGCGGTCAACGCGTTTCCCACCGACACCACCGCGGAACTGGAGATGGTGAGGGCTGCCGCGGTGGAAGCGGGCGCCGTCGACGCCGTTGTGTGCACGCATTTTACCGACGGCGGAAGGGGCGCGGAGGCGCTGGCGGAAGCGGTGGTAACGGCGTGCGAACGCCCAAGCAAGCCGGAACTGCTCTATCCCTCAGAGATGCCAATCCGCGACAAGATCGAACTGCTTGCAACCGGTCTCTACGGCGCCGACCGGGTCGAATACGGAGCGGCGGCGGACGCAGCCATCGATCGCTTCACCGAGCTCGGATGGGGTGATTTCCCGATCTGTATGGCCAAGACGCCGTTGTCGCTGAGTCACGATCCGGCGCTGCGGAATGCGCCGCGGGGATTCACCTTTCCCGTGCCCGAAGTGCGCGCCGCGGTGGGCGCCGGGTTTCTCTATCCGCTGTCGGGTTCCGTTCGCATCATGCCGGGGCTTCCGGCAAAGCCCGCATTCATGAGCGTGGACGTCGATACTGAAAGCGGTCTGATTCGCGGACTGTTCTGAGCTCTGAGCCCGCGGATGCCGTTTTCGGATCCGCGGGTTGCCGGATGGTCCCGGAGGCGGTATTTTTTCCCCGTATGAATCATATTAAAACGCTTCTGTTGATGAGCCTGTTGACGGTTCTGTTGATCGTGCTTGGCGGAGCCATCGCCGGCGAGCAGGGGCTGATCATGGCATTCGGTTTTGCGCTGGTGCTGAATCTGTTCAGCTTCTGGTTCAGCGACAGAATTGCGCTTCGAATGACCCGTTCACGGGAGGTTTCTGCATCGGAACAGCCCCAGCTGCACGCAATGATGGAACGGTTGAGCCGGAGCGCCGGACTGCCGAAACCGAAAGTCTATCTGACCCCCTCGGCGCAGCCGAACGCCTTCGCCACCGGCCGGAATCCGCGCCATGCCGCGGTTGCGGTCACCGAGGGGATCATGCGCATTCTGGATGAGCCGGAACTCGAGGGGGTGATCGCCCATGAGCTGGCACATATCAAAAACCGCGATACCCTGATCAGCAC
>SLTF01000060.1 GCA_007130025.1 Spirochaetales bacterium
CAGCCAGCGCGCTGTAGGCGAGTTTTGGAGGAACCGCGAGCTGGTGCACCAGACTGAGCACAAAGGAGGTAGGCTCGGTAGTGGCGACAAAGAGCAGCGACCAGACGCCGAAGGCAATCGCCCGCAGGGCAAAGCTCACCCCGTTGAGGGCGCCTTCCCGCGAGACCACCACCGGGCCCACCGTGAACAGCGGGGTGCCCGCGGTACGGGGAAGCAGGGCGTTCATCCAGAGAAAGCCGATGCCAAAGATCAAAAACGGCACCATCGCCCTCGCGAGCACCCCCGGGCGAACGCGGCCGACGCCGAGCACCAGCACCACGCCCAGAGCGATCACCGCCCCGAGGGTCTGGTGGTCAAACACCACGGAGACAAAGAGCATCACCAGCACCGACGCGATCATCTTGACCGACGGGTTCACCGCGCCCAGCGGCGAATCACGTTCGTAGTTTTCGAAGACGCCGCGGCGCATCATGGCGTGGCCTCCCGGCCGGAAGCGGACTGGAAGGCGGCAACCGCCGGCGGTGCAATCCCCGCGCCCGCGAGCAGCGCGCTGTCGGCGAAGAGATTGGGCGGTTCTCCGTCGGCGATGATCGCACCCTCGTGCATCACCACCATGCGATCGGCACGGCGCCACACCAGGTCCATGTCGTGGGTCACCATGATCACCGCCGTGCCGGCCTCTGCAAGAGCGTCGAGCATCTGCAGCAGCTCCTCCAGCGCCGACGGGTCCTGGCCAAAGGTTGGCTCATCCAGCACCAGAAGCTCTTTGGGTGCCACCAGCATGGTGGCCGCGGAGAGCCGGCGCTTCTGTCCGTGACTGAGGGTGAAGGGGTTACGCTCGGCAAACTCTTCGAGACGCAACGCCTTCAGCGTGCGCATCACCGTCTCTTCGGGAATCTCGAGCATGCTGAAGCGAACCTCGTCGATCACGCGATCGGTCACAAACTGGTGCTCGGGATTCTGAAAGACAAAACCCACGCGGCGCGCCAGTTCCCGTGCCGCCATCCGCGCGATCGGTCGACCGTCAAACAGAACACGGCCACGATCGGGTGCCCGCAGCCCCACGGCCAGCGACGCGAGGGTGCTCTTGCCGCTGCCGTTGGCGCCCACCACCGCGCAGACCTCGCCTCGCCGGATAGCCAGCGACACGTCGCGCAGCACCGGACGCTCCCACTGGTACGCGAAGCTCACCGCCTCCATGGCGAGCACGATCGGCTCGCCGGCGGTCGCGTTGGCTGCAGACTCGTGGCCGGCGACTGCGCTCCCCGAGGCGGAACGGCGCAGGACCGTGTCGCGGCGCGGCGCGGACCACTCGTCCAGTCTGCCCGATGCACCTGCCAGCCGGGCCGATGCCTCGGTGGGCAGCCAGACGTTCAGCTCGGCCAGGCGCTGCGCGTGGAGGCCGAAGGCGTCGGCGGGCGGCGCGTCCAGCGCCAACGCCCCGGAGGCGTCCAGTACCACCACCCGATCCACCAGAGGCACCACCGGATCAAGGCGGTGCTCCACCAGAATCAGCGTCATCTCGGGGCGCTCGCGGCAGAGACGGCCAAGCAGGTCGGTGATCTCGCGCACACCGGCGGGATCGAGATTGGAGGTGGGCTCATCGAGCACCAGGATCCCCGGTTGCATCGCCAGGAGGGCCGCGATCACCAGGCGCTGCTTCATGCCGCCGGAGAGCCGGTCGACCCGCTCGTCGCGGCGGTCGCTGAGGCCCACTGCCGCAAGCGCCTCGCTGATGCGCGCGTCCATGGCGGCCGGGTCGACACCCAGGTTCTCCAGGCCGAAGACAACTTCGTCCTGCACCGTGAGCATGGTGAGCTGGCTGTCGGGATCCTGGAAGACCACCCCAACCGACCGGGAGAGGTCGGCGGGCTGGTGGTCCCAGAGCGAGCGGCCTTCGATCAGCAGCTCACCGTCGATCTCGGCGTAGGTGCTGTGCGGGACCAGCCCCACCAGGCAGGAGACCAGCGTGCTCTTGCCGCTGCCGCTCGGGCCGAGCAGCAGCACCCGCTCGCCGGTTTTCACCGAGAGGTCGAGCGGCTGCAGCGCCGGTGCCGCGTCGGGGTAGCGAACGCTGAAGCGCTCGGCGACAATCGCCGGGCTATCAGCGCGCGTCGCGGGTTGCGTAATCGACGGCGAGTCCACTCGTTACCCCGGTCTTGTGTACCGCTCCGGCCAGCACGCGGCCGAGCAGCCCTCCGAGGACGATTCCACTGAGAACCCGGATGATAAACATGGTGATCACCAGACCACCGGCCAGTTCATAGTAACTGAAGCGAAACCAGGTATAGACAAAGCTGAAGACCGCCGTGGTTCCGCCGGATGCCATCATCATCGGCCAGGAGTAGCGCTTCCAGCGGGTGAGCGCGAAGGGAACCTCGCTGCCGGCACCCTGCACCAGCCCGGTGAGCAGCAGAATTGCCCCGGAGGGATTCCCCGCGATGATCTGCACCACCACCGTGATCATGGCGGTAGAGAACGCCACGAAGGGCTTGCGAATGAGCCACGCGGCAAAGATCGAGCCGCTGAACCAGAAGCCCATCAGCACATCCATGGCGAGCGGTCCCGTGGCTGCCTGCACCACCAGCCACACCTGCACCCATCCCAGGTAGAGAAAGGCAAAGACCACACCAATGATGGCGAGGGTCACCGTCTCGCGCATGGTCCACGCGGGGCGAAGCGCCGGTGGCACCGGTCGGGCGCGGCTTCCGTTTGGTTCCGACCGTCCGGTCTCCACCGAATCGGTCTTCTGATCAGTCATCTGTTCGGACATATCGGTCCTCCTTGCTTCCGTGCTATTCCGCCGGGGTTCCCGGCGCTACTTCTTCTTTGAGGGACTGCCCTTCGACGCGGTGAG
>SLTF01000093.1 GCA_007130025.1 Spirochaetales bacterium
GCCGGTTCGTTGATGAACACGAAGAGTTCGTCTCGGACCGCGGCGTGGACCGCCTTGACAAGAAACTCGGGATCCACGGCGCGCGAGATCAGTCCGTGCGCCCCGCGAAAGAGCAGGTCGACCATGAGGCGGCACGAAAACGTCTCGAGCGTAACAATGATTCTCACCAGCGGGAGCGTCTTCCGTAGCGAGGCGACGAATCCGACGATGTCTCCGTTGGCAGGCCCGCTATTGGTGACAACAACGTCGGGACGTGCGGCATCCACGAGCTCGAGCAGAGCCGCTGCACCTTCGACGTCGGCCACCACCGAGAACTCGGGCACCGAATCGAGGATGGTGCGCACTCCAATGCGGTAGGTTTTCTGTTCGTCGACAATGGCGATGCGAACCGTGGGTCTCTGTCCCATTCTTCCTTCCCACTCGGTTGATACGTTATCATCAGCTATATTATTACTATGATTATATACCCATGTGGTGAGACATCACATCCGTAATACACCCCTACTGAATCGTGCAATCTGCACAAGATCCTCCATCGGCATCGTTCCTACATTCGCGTATGATTGATCCCAATCTTCTCACACGGCTGTAGCCTGCAATTGCCGTTTTAGCGGGTTCGGTGGCCTCGTGTCACGAATTGCTCAAGGTAACTCTTTACCCGATCGCGGGATGCGCGATGGGTCGTCACGCTGGCACGGATCTTGTAATGTGTTTGTCGAGTTGAAACACCCATATCGCGGGAATGGGAGGAGAACATCCCGCGAAACACTGTTGGTAAGGAGACAGCAAAGTGAGTAGTGAAAAGACACCTAAAGATGTCATGGCCCTGATTGAGAAAGAGAAGGTTGACCTGGTTGATCTTCGGTTCATGGACTTTCCCGGAATCTGGCAGCACTTCACCATTCCGGCGAACGTATTCGAGGAAGACGCCTTCACGGAAGGCCTTGGCTTCGACGGATCGAGTATCCGCGGATGGCAGACGATCAACGAATCCGACATGCTCGTGAAGCCCGTTGCCGACACCGCGTTCATCGATCCCTTCACGGCGCACAAGACCATCGTGATGAACTGCAACATCTGCGACCCGATCACCGGCGAGGACTACACCCGCGACCCGCGCAACATCGCGCGCAAGGCGGAGGCCTATCTGAAGTCGTCGGGAATCGCGGACACGGTATTCGTAGGACCTGAGGCGGAGTTCTTCATCTTCGACGATGTACGCTTCGACCAGACCGCAAACACCGGTTACTACTTCCTCGATTCGTCGGAAGGGCGTTGGAACTCGGGCCGTGAAGAGAACCCCAACCTCGGCTACAAGCTCCGCTACAAGGAAGGCTACTTTCCGGTATCGCCCGCGGACAGCCTCGTAGACATCCGAAGCGAGATGGTTCTGCTGATGCAGTCGATTGGGATCCCCGTGGAGGCGCACCACCACGAAGTCGCCACCGGCGGTCAGTGCGAGATTGACATGCGCTTTCAACCGCTGGTTCAGATGGCGGACAACATGCTGAAGTACAAGTACGTCATCAAGAACACCGCTCGAAAGTACGGCAAGACCGTTACCTTCATGCCCAAGCCGCTCTTTGGCGACAACGGTAGCGGTATGCACGTGCACATGTCGTTCTGGAAGGGTGGAAAGAACCTCTTCTACGGAGACGGCTACGCGGGTCTCTCGGAGACGGCGCTCTTCGCCATCGGCGGAATCCTGAAGCACGCCCCCGCCCTGCTCGCGCTCACCAACCCGACCACCAACAGCTACAAGCGGCTGGTACCCGGGTTTGAGGCGCCGGTCAACCTGGCCTACTCGCGCCGCAACCGCAGCGCGGCGGTCCGGATCCCGATGTACTCCAATTCGGAGAAGGCGAAGCGCTTCGAGTTCCGCTGCCCGGATCCCTCGTGCAACCCCTACCTGGCGTTCTCGGCAATGATGATGGCCGCGATCGACGGCATCCAGAACAAGATTCATCCCGGAGAGCCGTTGGACAAGGACATCTACGACCTGCCGCCGCAGGAAGCCGCCAAGGTCGAAAAGACCCCCGGCACCCTGCGCAACGCGCTGGAACACCTGGAGAAGGACCACGACTTCCTGCTGAAGGGAGATGTGTTCACCCCAGACGTGATCGAGACCTGGATCGACTACAAGTTGACCAACGAGGTACTGGCTCTCGATCTGCGACCCCATCCGTGGGAGTTCGCCCTCTATTACGATATCTGACACTGCGGCGTCGCCGCGGTGTGGATATGGCGGTTTGTTGCCTCCTACCGCCGATATACCCTGCCGGCTGTTCCGATCGTCGCGAGACGCCCGGACAGTCAACCCTCTTGCCCCGGTTTCTCCTGCCGGGGCTTTTTTGTGCCCGGGGCCGGCGGCGAAGCTCGCCGGGCGACGCCAACACTCACCGGGGCGCGGGAGCTCGCCAAGCGGGCGCGGGCACAAGCAAGGCCCAACGAGCCGAAAAACGTCGAAAAAGTCTTGCAACATCGGTGTTTTTTCGAACGGTGTGGTATGGTTGGTGGGGGTGCCCCGACGCACCGAGGTAAAACCTTTGGACGGGAGGACAGGATGACGAAACGATTGACCGCGGTTGCGGTACTGGTTGTGATGGCGGCCGCGGGGGCGTGGGCGCAGGTGACGATTAATCCGCCGGTGGTTACGAGTGCCCCGGATGGTCTCGATCCAGAAGACTTCAACAACGCGTTAGCGAGTGTGCGAGCGACGCTTGAGACGTCGATAGACGGTGCCATCAGTCAATACTTCAATCTTCCTCTCTTCGCGCAAGGAATCGCAGACTCTGGTGCCACGTCGACCCACATAGGCACCCAGCGGGCGTTCATCGATTACACACGCTTCA
>SLTF01000198.1 GCA_007130025.1 Spirochaetales bacterium
AGAATGGGACGGGCGCCGGACCGATCATTTCGCTGATTCTACCCGACTACCCGCCGGAGCGGCAAACGTGATAGTGTCCGGCTACCGATGAAAACCCTGTCAGAATCGACCACGGGAACGCTCTACGCCGCCGGCGCCTTCGCGTTCTGGGGAGTTCTCCCCATCTACTGGAGGCTCCTTGAGGTGGCGCCGGCTCACGAGATTCTCGCGCATCGGACGTTCTGGTCGTTCATCATGTCGGCTCTGATCCTGATGACAACCCGGCGCCGACGTTTCCTTGGGGTGCTCCGAGATCGACGCTGTCGACACGCCCTCGTTCTCTCGGGGCTGCTGCTGGGGTTCAACTGGTTCACCTTCATTTTCGCCGTGAACGCCGGGCGGGTCCTTGACGCCAGCCTCGGCTATTACATCAACCCACTCTTTTCGGTGTTTCTGGGAACCGTGTTTTTGAAGGAGCGACTCACTGCGCTGCAGAAGGTCGCCGTAGGATTTGCCGCGGCCGGGGTTATTGTCCTTACGATTGGATCGGGAGTCATCCCGTGGGTGGCGCTCATTCTCATGACCACCTTCGGCCTCTACGGGCTGGTAAAGAAAACCGTTGCGGTTGAACCGTTGACGGCGCTCGCGGTGGAGACGCTCGTGCTGGTACCCGTTGCGGCCGTCATTATCGGCACCGGCCTCGTCCGTGGCACCGGCGCACTCGGTCGGTGGGGCCTGGCCACCGACGCGCTCCTGGTGCTTGCGGGCGTGGTGACAACGGTGCCGCTCTACTGGTTTGCCCAGGGGGCTCGCCGTATTCCACTGTCTCGCTTGGGCTTCATCCAGTACATTGCACCCACGCTGATGCTGCTGGTGGGCGCGGTGCTCTTTGGTGAACCGTTTACTCCGGTACACGCCGTGAGTTTCGCGCTCATCTGGACCGGGCTGGCGCTCTACTCCTTTTCACACGCCCGCCCCCGCCGGCTCGCACCAGACATCCCCGCGGTGGGCCGGTAGGTCCTTCTTCGGCAAGTCTGACGCTACTGCCCACTGCTTCCCCACAGTTGGGTGAGCCGCCCATCGCGCCCACAGCTCGTCCGGTAGAAGAGATAGCGCAGCGGGTTCTTCAGGTAGTAGTCCTGATGGTACTCTTCGGCGGGGTAAAATGCCTCCAACGCCGTGATCTGCGTGACAATGGCCCCCGACAGGAGGCCGGACGCGTTGATGCGGTCCCGGCTCGCCTCAGCGGCAGCCTGCTGCTCGGGCGTGTGAAAGAAGATCTCGCTTCGGTACTCGGTTCCGCGGTCGCAGAACTGCCCACCGGCGTCAAGCGGGTCAACGTTCACCCAGAACACCTCGAGCAACTCTTCGTAGCTCACCACGGTGGGATCGAACACAATCTGCACCACCTCGGCGTGTCCGGTTGTTCCGGTGATCACCTCTTCATAGCGCGGATTGATCACGTGCCCGCCCGAGTAACCGGATGTGGTGGATATCACCCCGTCGAGCTTATCGAAGGGCGGCTCCATACACCAGAAACAGCCCCCGGCAAAGGTGGCCACCGCGAGCCCGCGACGCAGCGCCTGTTCTTCGGTGATGAAGTCCACGTCCAGCGGGGGATTCACCGCGGCAGATCCACCGGGGGCGTCCGCCGCCGCGGGAGTGGAACGTTCGCCGGAACCACCGGCAAACAAGGATGCCGTAATCCCGAGGAATACGGCAAGAACCAGGAATATCACGCCGAGCCGCAGCCCGTGAGACGGTCGTTGTGTCATGTTGACCTCCACGGTAAAGATACTGCTGCAAAGCAGGCACGATCAATCGCCGTGTTCAGGCGGGTTCATACGGGAAATCGGCAGAGGCAGCGGGTGCCGCTTTCATACGAGTACTCGATGGTTCCGTTCAGCTGCTCGGTCAGCGCCTGTACCAACTGGGTTCCCAGTCCCACCCGGCTTGACGCACGCCCGTTCACCCGGCCGTTGTCCGCAACCAGCAGCTCGAAGCGGTTGCCATTGGTCTGGTTCAAGCGCACTACAATTCGTCCGGGCGTTTCGGGATGCGCACCCCCCGAGACAAACGCGTGCTTGCAGCTGTTGCTGACCAACTCATTCACGATCAGCGCCAGCGGCACCGCACGGTCGAGTGAGAGATGCAACGGATCAGCGTTGACGTCGATTTCGATGGCCGATGAGGAATCGACGTTCGAGGAATGAATCGACTGGACCACCGTCGCGAGATACTTCTGGAAGTCGATATCCGCGGTGGATTCGCTCTGGTAGAGCGACTCGTGGATCAGCGCCATTGATCGGATCCGATTCTCAGCGTCGCGAAACTGTGCCTTCACCGTATCGTCGTCAAAGCCTTCGGACTGCATTCGCAACAGGCTGGAGACAATCTGGAAGTTGTTTTTCACGCGATGATGAACTTCCTGAAGGAGAACCTCCTTCTCGGTGAGGGCGGCGCTGATGGTCTGTTCGGCGATGTCGTGCGCCTCTTCGCGCGCCTGCAGCGCTTCGGCCATGGCGTCAAACGCGGCCGCCACCGCGCCAATCTCTCCGCGATCGTGCGCTACCCCGGTCCGCACCGAGAGGTCTCCACAGGCGATGGCATCCGAGGCTGCCACGAGCAGATTCAGACGCCGGATGATGGTGCGCCGCCCCAGCACCGTGGTCACCGCGGCGGCAAACGCAAGAGACAACACCGCGAGGGTTGCGAGGTTCCAGACGATCCCCCACCCCGGCAGAAAAATCGTTTCGGACGGCGCGCGAACCAGAAGATAGAGATCCGCCAGATCCGTCAGCGGATCGGCGGGCATCGCAGCCGACACCACAAACTGTTCTCGGCCCTGGGGGTCGGTCCACATTTCCCGCAC
>SLTF01000120.1 GCA_007130025.1 Spirochaetales bacterium
GATGCTTGTACCACGCCTCAACGCCAAACTGCTTGAAGGTGTCGATCAGGATTTCGCCCACCACGCGGAATGCGTCGTCTCCCGACTCAAACGTCTTCTTGCCCACCACCATCTGAACGTTGACGGTGTTGTCGGGCGTGACGAAGACCATCGTCCGTTGTCCGGTGAGAACGACGTGCTCGAGGGTGGGCACGTCCTCGCGCACCTCATTGATGAGGTTGGCAAAGTTGGTCATGGTGATGATGGCGCGCGCACCACAGTCGTTCAGGATGTGGATGATTTCGCGTCCCTTGTACATGGTGTTGAAGGGAACGGCGACTGCCCCGAGTTTCTGGATTCCGAAGAACGCGTAGATGAAGTCGGGGATGTTGGGCATCATCAGCGCTACGCGATCACCCTTGGTAATGCCCAGCGACTTGAGTCCGTTGGCAATTTTGTTGGCATTCTCATCAAGCTCGCGGTAGCTGACCTCGCGGTTCTCGAAAAGGATTGCCTGTTTCTTCTTCTGCTTCCTGGCGACCTCTTCGAGCATCTTGCCCAGGCTGCGCACGTTATCCATTGGAGGCCTCCTCGTCGCTCTGCTTGTCGAGCATTCGATCATCCTGATAGCCTTCGCGCAGTTCCTTGCGGAGGATCTTGCCGGTGGCGCTCTTGGGCAGGGTGTCCCGGAACTCAACAAACTTGGGTACCTTGTACTCGGCGAGCCCTTCGGAACAGAAGTCCAGGATTTCGCGCTCGGTGGCCGTCTGGCCCTCCTGAAGGACCACGAAGGCCTTCACCGCCTCCCGGTCGCGTTTGTCATGCACGGCAATCACCGCTGCGTCGTACACCTTGGGGTTGGTGACCAGAAACTCCTCAATCTCGCGTGGGGAGATATTGAACCCGCCGCGGATAATGAGGTCCTTCTTGCGGTCGGTGATGAAGAAGAAGCCGTCGGGATCGCGGTAGCCGAGGTCGCCGGTATGCAACCATCCGTCGATGATTGACTCGGCGGTTGCCTCGGGGTTGTTCCAGTAGCCGGGCGTGACCACGGCGCTTCGAATCACGATCTCACCTTCGGTTCCGTCGGGAACCTCGTTGTCGTTGTCGTCTACCACCCGCATCTCCACGCCCTCGGCGGCGGGTCCGATGGAACCGGGTTTGAAAGCCTCTCCACTCTTGTTCAGACAGACCGACGAGGTGGTCTCGGTCAGGCCGTAGCCCTCGGCGATTCGGGTCTGGAACGCCTCTTCAAACTCGCGCAGGGTGGTGAGGGTCAGCGGGGCGCCCCCGGAGACGCAGATCCGAAGCGACTGCGGTATTCCGGCCTTGCGCGTTCTGGCCAGCTGCAGCAGGTGCATGTACATGCTGGGCACGGCGATGAGCACGGTCGCTTTCACCTTGGCGATGTTCTCCAGCAGCATGGATGGACTGTACTGCGGCACCAGCGTCATTTTGGTGCTAAAGAAGATGCCCGAGACCAGACCGTTCGAGAGGCCGTAGACGTGAAAGAGCGGCAGTACCAGCACCACCACGTCGTCGGGCACCAGCGGCATCACCTTGCTGACGTTGGTACACTGCTGGTGGAAGTTTCGGTGGGTGAGGGTAACGCCCTTGGGGCGGCCGGTGGTGCCGGATGTGTAGAGCAGAACCGCCGGATCGTCGGGAGCGGTCTCTACCGCGCTGAAGTTGCGCGACGAGGTCTTGAGCAGGTCCGAGAGGCTCACCGTTCCCACCGGCTTCGGGCCACCGCGGCCGCCGCGCGGGTAGTTGGCTACCGCGATCTCGTACTTCT
Source organism: Spirochaetales bacterium (assembly GCA_007130025.1). Lineage (GTDB taxonomy): Bacteria > Spirochaetota > Spirochaetia > DSM-27196 > PWMO01 > PWMO01. Next base: position 1,775 of record SLTF01000120.1, read on the forward strand.
TTGCCGTCTCGCGATTGATGTCGATTTCCGCCCCGGCAAGAATTCCTTTTTCACGGAAACCCTGCACAACAATGGTGTCGGGAAGCTTCTCGGTGGAAAGCATGTACTTGCCGGCGATCCGACCCTCGACCAGGGCCGAGGCGTATCCCACCATGTCGGCGATTTCGCCTTTGGGGTTCGAGATCAATCTCCAGGTGTCAGCCATTCGTTCGGTTTCCTTGTGTGTCCCCGGCCGATTCAGTGAACCGGCCGGGGTGTTGTCTGTTTCAGTTACGATTTTTCGCTCAGAAGGTAGTCATCGACCTCGTTGAAAAAGACCTCAATGATCTCTTCGCTCGGTTTCTCCGTCAGGTAGCTCACCACGATATAGACCAGCGCGTTGATCGGAAGGGTCGGAATCACCGGATGGAGGTTGAACAGCAGCGGGCGGGACCCGCCGGGCCCGGTGATGAGCAGGCCGAGGGCGAGGTAGATCACCCCAACGCTGGTTGCCGCCAGGGCGCCCTGACGCGTGCCGCGCTTCCAGAGCAGTCCACCGACCAGGGCGGGAGCCCACTGGGCAAATCCTGGTACGCTGACGTCGGAGAGGTAGAGTGCCATTGCCTCCTCGCCAATTCCCAGGGTGACCGCAACGGTCACTCCCAGACTCAGCACCACAATGGCGATAACCGAGATCCGGGCCCAGAGGGTGATCTCGGCGTCGTCGGCGTCGGGCTTCAGTACGCCCTGGATCACGTCACGGGCGACGATGATGCTCGACGTCATGAGTTGCACCGCCGCGGTGGAGACCGCAGCCGCAATCACGCCCATCAGCACAAAGACCGCAAACCAGCGCGGCAGGAAGGTCTGGATGACGGTCTGGACCACGCGGTCGGCCTCGGCCACATCGGTAATCCCGGGGAGGGCGGCGGGCGCGATCAGCGATCCCCAGACGAAGGGGATGATGTAGAAGAAGAGTCCGCCAAAGATGAACACCAGGATCGGGAACCACTTGAAGAGGGTCTTGTCACGCGCGGTCATCGCGCCGATGATCACGTGCGGCCACGAGAACGCAAGCAGCCCCACGATGAAGGTGCCGATGACCAGCACGGGAGTGTAGACCCCCAGAGGGCCGGGCGTACTCAGCTTGGCGGGTTCGCTCGCGAGGATGATCTGCGCCGCTTCCACCACTCCGCCGTTGGGGAAGACCACCGCGATGACCCAGAAGAGCGAGCCGAGCAGGGCGGTAATATAGACCACGCCCAGGAAGATGTTTACCCACGCAACGATGCGCATACCGCCGAGGATCACCAGGATGATCAGCAGAACCGCGGTGTAGGTTGCCCCGACCCAGACCGGCATGCCGGTCAGCGCTTCAAAGCCCCGCCCAACGCCCAGCGGCTGAATGCCGACGTAGGGAACGATGAAGGCCAGGATGGTGGCCGACAGAATGATGCGCAGCGCCTTGGATTCGTAGCGTTCCGCCAACGCCTCTACCGGTGACAGGAAGCGGTTGATCTTGGCGAGGGCCCAGAGCCGCGGCCCCAGGAACATGTAGAGTCCGGCGAACCCGGCAACGGAGCCCCAGATGAAGAAGACGTATCCCGGACCGTGCAGGTAGAGCACTCCGGGAAACCCGTAGAAGGTCCAGCTCGACGAAATGGCGAACAGGACGAAAAAGAACATCACAACCAGGCCGATCGTTCGGCCGCCGAGCATGAAGTCTTCCGCCGTCTTGGCCGAGATACGGTATCCGTACGCAGCCATGCCGATGATGATGAGACTAAATACTCCAAGGGCAATGTAGTCGAACACTCGATTCTCCTTGCAGTGGGTACCGGGTCAGCGGTATGGCCAGAACTTCAAAAAATAGATGAGATAAGCGATGAGCCAGACGACGACAAAGACCACGCCCATTACCAGCGGCATGGTCATCCAACCAAAGACAAGGACCGGCACACCGTCTGCCGGGGTGTCAAGCGCGCCCATGCCAACTGCAACCGCCATGATCACGATTGAGAGCAGCAGGACGAGCAGATAGATCTTTCCCGGGGTGTGTGCGAGGATTTCACGCATTGGATAGGGCCTCCTGATGTGTCTGATCGAACACCGTGAAACGATAAACTACGGCAATCGCAATGTCAAGAAAAATTCGGCCGTCAACCGACTGGAGTTTCTGTCCGCAGCAGATGCAGTGCAACAAAACAGGCCGCGAATCAGCGGCAAAAAAAAGGCGCCCGAAGGCGCCTCGCGTGATGTCTCTGGTGTTCACCGGCGGCTTCGTTCGAAGCCGCACGATTGCACCGATCGTTCAGTCCGGTCGCCGATCGAGCCAGAACTCAACGCGGCGATTCTTCCAGATGTTGTCGTAGTCACTGAACTGGACCTCGGGGCGCGCACCCCCGATTCCTACGGCCCGCATGTTCGTCAGGTCTACGCCGAGGATGGCAAGCGCCTCTCGAACGGTGCGGGCACGGTCGCGGGACAGCGGAATGAGGGTTCCCTGCTGTTCCTGGTTACGCAGCACCGGATCGAAGTAGAGCACGTGGTTGGCGTGACCCTCAACCAGGATGGTGTGGTTGTCAAAGCGCTGTAACACTTCGCCAACGCGGCGCAGGATGCGCAGGTTTTCGCGCAGCTGCTCATCTTCCACCTGGAAGAGATTTGCCGTATTGGGGCGGAAGTGGATGCTCGGAACCACAATGCGGTACCGGTCTCCAACCCGCAGTACCAGGACGTCGATCTCCACGCTGCGCTGGACCGACGCGCTGTTGAGCGCCAGGTCGCGGGCGGTGAAGACTACCGCGTATCGCGAGGCCGACTGGACGCGTTCACCGGTGTCCGATGTGCCGTCCCAACGGATGGTCGCCGGGGGATTTCCGGTTCCGCGGAAGGTGCGGAATCCGTTGCCCATCGGGTCCCGGATCACCAGTTCCCAGTCTCCGATGCCGGAGAGGGCGTCGCGCGCGGTCAGGCGGAAGGTGATTTCGTCGTTGTTGCCGTCTCCGTCGGGTGCGAATCGTTCAGCGCTCAGCTGGAGATCGACCGTCGGTGGGGTGGTGTCCACAAAGATGGTTTCCGCAAACCGGCCTTCAAGACTTCCGCCCTGCTCGAACTCGACCCGCGCGTGCGCGGTGTAGCGCCCTTCGACCACCTGGCCCTGGGCATTCCGTCCGTCCCAGACGGCGGAGCGTGGCGCGGGGCCGGTTCCCTCGGCCGAGACGACAACGCGGTTCTGTGCGTCGCGGATTTCACCTGCCCATCGGGCCACGGTTCCCTGGCCGGCGACCGCAATGGTGAACTCAATGGAGTCTCGTACGCCGTCACCGGTAGGTGAGATTGCGTTGTAAGGGGCGGTGATGGTGATTCCCACGCCCAGAATGGTCAGCTGAATGGGCCCGCTCGCAGCCGTGGGCTGGTTGCCGTTCTCGTAGAAGACGGTGAGCCCGGCGGTGTAGCGGCCCTCGGGAAGCAGCCGGCCGGCATTGTCACGGCCGTTCCAGACAAACTCGGTGAAGCCCCCTCGCTGGTCCACCGCTCGGGCCACTCGCCCCTGTGAGTCGCGGATTTCCAGGCGCATGCGCTCGATGCTGTCTTCTACCTCGAGTACCGGGGTGAAGGTGACCGAGTCGTTCGGCCCGATGAAGTCCGGCGTGAACTCGGCTCGGTCGGCCTGCAATGCAATTGGGGTCGATCGGGTATCCCGTCGCAGGGTGACCCGGTTTGATTCCCCGCGGTTTCCCGCGGCGTCGGTGGCGAAGATGTACCCGGTGTAGGTTCCGTCGGGGATTGGGTTCCCGTCCAGATCGGTTCCATCCCACTCGAAGGGGAGAATCGACTCATCGATGCCCAGTTGAAGCGCCAAAGGGTAGAGCGGCTCCTCGATGCGCAAGCCCGGCGCGGTCACCACACCGGTCCACTCCACGTCACGGTCCCAGGTTGCATCAATCGTGGTTGTCGGGCGGGTCTCGCCGCCGAAAACCGGTGGATCAACGGTGATCTGAGCCCGGGGGGCGACGGTGTCGATTTCTATGCGTACCGGAGCGGCCGCGGATTCCATACCGTTGACAAAGCGCGCTGAAAAAAGGACACGGTAGATCCCGTCGGCCACCCGGCGACCCTGGTTGTCGTTGCCGTCGAAGACCAGCTCCGCTGGAACCTCGCCTTCGCCGCTGAAGGTGCGAACCGGAGCCGCGGGGCGGGCATCGGGTGCCACGGCGATGGTCCATCGCTCCACGTCCACCAGGGCGGCGACTTCCGGAAGCAGGGTGGTGGACCCGAAGGGGCTCGCGGTGCCCGGCGAGAAGATGGTCCGCGTGGCGCGTACGAGCAGGTCGCCTGCTTCGGTGCTCAGGGTGATGCGATCGATGCCGCGGCGGGCAACGTTGCCCGCCCGGTCGGTGCCGATCAGTTCGTAGGTGAAGATGCCGTCGGGCAGGACGTTCCCGGCCTCGTCCCGGCCGTCCCACTCGACGTTCTCCGGAATCATATCGCCCTCGGGGCGCTGTCGGGTGGGGTTCTGCGGATCGTACTGTACGGGATTGACCCAGCGAAACTCACGAACCACCCGGCCACCGGAGTCGGTGATGCGGCCGACCCAGGAAACCTCGCGCGAGCCGCGCTGGCGGATCGGCAGGGTATCGCGAATCCCGGAGTCATCCGGAGAGAAGATGGTAAACTCGGCTTCGAGCAGCTCGATGACCGGCGCGGTGTTGTCCACCGTGACGTTCATCGGTGGCGTACGGGCGACGTTGCCCTCGCTGTCGCGGACGGTGAGCTGATAGATAAAATCACCGTCATCGACGAAGGTTCCGTCCTGATCCACGCCGGGCCAGGAGAGGCGAGCGAGGATGTCGAGGTCAATCCCCGGCTCTTCACCGATGTTAAAGAGGCGCCCGAAGAATCCGCGCCGTTCCGTCACCTCTTCCGACCGGGACCAGACCGACTGGCCCGCGGAGTCGTACACGCGCAACTCGTAGCTGCGAATGACCGCGTTGGTCGGCGGAACGATTGTGGGTTGCAGCACCAGCTCGGTGTTGCCGGAGGCGGGGTTCTGCGGTGCGATGAAGACGCGCGGCAACCGTTCGATATCGAGCCGGGTCTCTTCCTGCTCGCGCTGGCCGCCCGCGGCGAGCGGGAAGGCAATCAGCAGGAGCAGGAGCCCGGCAATCAGCTTCTGTCTGTTCTTCATATTGACTCCATGTCTGTGAGCGCGAAAACTATCGACCATAGTATACCCGACTTTCGGGTAATGCTCAAACGTCACAAGATGTGTTTCAGGAATTTCCTGGTGCGCTCTTCGCGTGGGGTATCGAAGACCTGAGTCGGGGGGCCATGCTCGATGATCTGCCCCTCGTCCATGAATACCACTCGATCGGCCGCTGCGCGCGCAAACCCCATTTCGTGGGATACCACCAGCATGGTCATGCCGTCGCGCGCGAGGTCGAGCATGACGTCGAGCACTTCCTTGATCATTTCCGGGTCGAGTGCGCTGGTGGGCTCGTCAAACAGCATCACCTTGGGGTTCATGGCAAGGGCGCGCGCAATGGCGACTCGCTGCTGTTGTCCACCGGAGAGCTGACCGGGATACGCGTTCTCCTTGTCCGCGAGACCGACCCTGGCGAGCAGGGCACGCGCCCGGGGAAAGACCTCGTCGCGATGCTGCTTCTTGACCGTCGTTGGGCCCAGCATGATGTTCTGGATCGCAGAAAGGTGGGGAAAGAGGTTGAAACTCTGAAATACCATGCCGACCTCTTCGCGTATTCGGCGAATGTCGCCACGCTGGTCGGTTACCTCGTCCTCGTCCACCCAGATTGACCCGGAGGTAAGGGTCTCAAGGCGATTTACGGAGCGCAGCAGGGTGCTCTTGCCGCTTCCTGAGGGGCCGATGATCAGCACGACCTCACCGGCTGCCACGTCAAGGCTGACGTCCCGCAGCGCCTGGATTTCGGCGTGCCGGCCAAAGAGCTTGGTCGCGTTGGTGATGCGCACCCGCGGCAGGGTGTTCCCGGGTGTCGGCGCGTTGGAATCCGTGCGGTTAGCGTCCATTCCGTTCCAACCTCTCTTCCATGATGCTCACCAGCTTTGAGAAGAAGAGCGTCATGACCAGGTAGATGAGCGCGACGATCGTGTAGGTCTCAAAGTAGCGAAAGGTGGTGGCAGCGTATTCGCGCCCGCGACGCAGCAGGTCCGAAACCGCCAGGATCGAGACCAGCGAACTGTCCTTGAGCAGGGCGATGAACTCGTTGCCGATGGGGGGAAGTACCATGCGCAGCGTCTGCGGCAAAATCACCTTCCGCATCGCCTGACTCCGGGAGAGCCCGAGCGCGAGCGCGGCCTCCATCTGCCCTTTGGGGATCGCGAGGATCCCGGCACGGAAGATCTCTCCCATGTAGGCGCCATAGCAGATACTCATGGCGATCACCGCTGCTCCCATGCGGGGCACAATCACAAACTGGCCAAGCGCGAAATAGATGTAGAAGAGCTGAACCAGGAGCGGAATCCCGCGAATCACCTCAACGTACACCGTTGCAATGCGGTTGATGATGGTGATCCGGGAAACTCTGCCCAGACCGGTGAACAGCCCGATGATCAGCGCGAAGACAATCGAGACAACGGTAACCTGAAAGGTGGTAAGGATGCCGTCGGGAACGAAGCGCAGGATGTCCAGATAGGGGGTGGGGGAGATCACCGGAAAGAGGACCAGAAGGGTGATCGCGCCAAAGAACGAGATCCGCCAGGCGGAGAAGAGGCTCTTCTCCGCCCGGTCGGGGATCAGCGCACCGTCGGAGACGGTGATCTGAACCGATTGCTGCTTATCTACCGAAGCCACTGGTCTTCCAGCGCGGCAACCCGACCGGAGTCGAGCAGCGTCTGCAGGGCTGCGTTGATGCGGTCAAGCAGGGCGCTGTTTCCCCGCTGCACGGCGATGCCGTAATACTCCTGGGTGAAGGGCTCACCCACGATCTTGAGCCGTCCGCGGTAGTTCTCGTTCTGCAGCACAAAGTCCGCCGCAATCGGGGTATCGGCAACCACGCCGTCGATCCGGCCGAGTGCGAGATCTTCGATTGCCAGACCGAGCTCATCGTAGCTGCGCAGCTCCACTCCGGAAACCGCCTGAATCTCAAAAGCGCCGGTGGTGCCGATCTGGGCTCCGGCCGTGCGGCCACGGAGGTCGGCGAGCGTCGTGACGCCGGTTTCGTTTTGGCGCACGATCAGAACCTGGCCCGCGTTGATGTAGGGGATTGAGAAATCCATCGTCTGGCGGCGCTCTTCGGTGATGGTCACCGACGAGATGATCGCGTCATACTGACCGGCGGCCAGTCCGGCGAAGATTCCGTCCCACGCCGTATTCCGGAACTCAACCTCCATGCCCGCCTCTCCGGCGATCATGCGCATGAGATCGATGTCAAAACCCACCAGCTCCCGCTGTTCGTTGATGAACTGCATGGGGGGCCAGGTCGCGTCAGTGGCCACCACGATCCGGTTGGGATCCGCGGCCTGCCGCTGTCCGCCGGCAACGGCAAAACCGGTTATGATGGTCAATACCAACAGTGCGATTCCGAGTCGCTTCATGGTTAACTCCTTGTTCTTTCGTGCACCAATCTCTTGTGCACACGGGCGATGCTGCGGTTCATCGTGCATGACGAACCGCCCGTACTGTAATAGATATGCATCGGTTGATCAAGGTTTGCCGGGTGTTCGCCCCTTGACAGAACGGGGGTAAAGATAGATGATGGTTGGTGCCGACACTAAGAATGGTAGAACTATGCACGAACTGACACAGAAAGGACCACACCTTGCCGCGCTGGCTACGCTCGTCGGGTAGTTCGAGGCGATTCGTCCCGAAGCTGGGGCTTTCGTCCGTTCGCGACGGAATCGGTTCGGTGGGACGTGCGATCACGCGTGGTGGTACGCAGCGGTTTACCCTCCTGGTGATCCCGCATTCGGAGAAGCGGCTGGTCAAGTTTCAGGCCAACATCTTCGCGATAGCGTTTTTCGTGGTGCTGTTCGCCTTCATCTTCGCCGGATTCACCTACGTTGCCCTCCACGCACCCGACGCCACGGGACGAATGAGCGATGGGTCCCGTGACCTTCAGAGCAGTCAGGCCAGTCTCGAGTCGATCCTGGATGAACTTCAGGAGGTCATGCGGGTGGCCCGCCTCTTCGATGGGGCAATGCGCGAGACGGTTGACGGCTTGCGCCCCGGTTTTGGGGTAACAGGCCCCGCGGAACGGTCGACCGGTGGTGATCTCTCCGCATTTCTCAACTCCCGGCGGTTTGACGCGTCGGAGCTCGCGGAAGTTGAAGAACTCCGCCTTCTTGCGTCTACCATTCGGTCCGCGGTTGAGCCGTTGGAAGAGATCCAGCGGCTGTTTCGCGTCCAGCAGGCGCTTCTGCAAGACATTCCCAACCTGTGGCCGGTTGCCGGCGGGCGTGGGCGGGTATCTCAGGAATTTGGTCCCAATATTCACCCGTTTACCGGACAGATCTATCTGCACAAGGGATTCGATATTGCCGACGCGATTGGCGTTCCCCTGGTTGCCATGGCCAACGGAGTCGTGACGGATATCAGTGTCGATCCGGGCTACGGATTGCAGATGTGGATCCGGCACAAACACGGGTTTCGGACGATGTACGCCCACCTTCACTCGATATCGGTGCGCGAAGGTCAGGAAGTGCGGCAGGGGCAGCAGATTGCTCTGATGGGAAACTCCGGAGCTTCCACCGGTCCTCACCTCCACCTTGAAGTGTGGCTTGGCAACGAAGTCGTGGACCCCGCGGTGTTTTTGACCATGACCAACGATTTCCAGCGCCGAGTGCGTAGTCTTTCTCAATGACCGAACGGATAACGCTCGGCGGCGGCTGTTTTTGGTGCATTGAAGCCGTGTTTCAGCGCATCGACGGAGTAAAAACGGTTCGTTCCGGGTACGCCGGAGGGAGTATTCCGAATCCAACCTACGATGACGTGTGTTCCGGGCAGACCGGCCACGCGGAGGTTGTGCAGGTGGAGGTTGACCCCGAAATCGTCTCGTACGCAGAAATTCTCGATCAGTTTTTTCGTTCACACGACCCAACAACGCTGAACCGGCAGGGGGCCGATGTCGGAACCCAGTACCGCTCCGTCATCTTCTTCGAAACGCCTGAACAGCGTGACCTCGCTGAAGAGCGCAAAGCTGCAGCCGGTGCCCTGTATCGCGATCCAATCGTCACCCAAATCGCGCCACTGGAGCAGTTCTATCCGGCCGAACCGTACCACCAGAACTACTTCAACACCAATCCGCGGGCCGGTTACTGTGCGATGGTCATCCGCCCGAAACTGCAGAAACTCGGCTTCGAAAGCTGAAACAGTCGAAATCTGAAATAGCCCACTCGTTCCATGAAATAGTCCTCGAACTCCACAATCTGACTCGTTCGATATCCC
>SLTF01000234.1 GCA_007130025.1 Spirochaetales bacterium
GCAGCAGGCGCTCTTCGAGGTGTTTCGGGTCCTGCGTCCCGGGGGAACCGCTGCCTTTCTGGATTTTGCCGCCCCCGACGGGCGGGTGGCCCGATCGGTACGAATTGCACTTCTGACTATCTGGGGACGAATCTGGGGACGGCTTCTGCACGGAAACCCGCACGTCTACGCCTACATCGCCCGGAGTCTTCGCCACTTCCCGTCGAGTTCAGACCTCATCGCCTTGCTCGGTCGAATTGGCTTTGAAGAGGTGAACACCCGGAAGCTATTTGGTGGATTCCTCGCGATCACCTGGATGAAGAAACCCCGCGAGGCAGCGTGAGCATGGCGAAATGACGAGCCATGGCACCGCGCAGCGATGATTCCAGCGCACGCGCTATCACTACCGAGCGAACGGCATCCCTGATACCGCCCCGCAGCGTTCCCACCGTCATTCCGGCCCACGCCCTGCGGGTGGAGGCAGCCGCGGCCCCAACCCGATGGTGATGGTAGCGGCGCGCCGCCTCGGACCAACCGGATTCATCGGGTTCCCCCACGCGAGCGCCCGAGACGAGGCCGTCAGCAATCAGCGTGGAGGCAGCCTCTGCATCGGCAAACCCCGTGTTCATCCCCTGCCCGCCAATGGGACTCATGGTGTGCGCCGCGTCGCCAACCACAAACACCCGTCCGTCGGCAAAGCGAGTGAGCCGGCTCCACGAGGGCTGAAAGCGGCTTTCCCACCGCCGATCGGCACGGTCAAGACGGATGCCGGTGCGCCGCTGAACCATCGATTCCAGGTTCACTCCCTCATCGGAACCGGCCTGCGGTTGGCGGCCACCCGGTTCGTCCCGTTCGCCCAGCTGTACAACCCAGCGCCGAAGCCCATCGGGTAACGGAAACGATTCCACCGCACCGTCGCGCGTGAACCAGAGATGCGCTTCGTGCCCGAGGCTGCCTCGGTCGGCCATATCGGCCATGAAGAACCGCTGAGGATAGCGCCCCCCGCGTCGGCGAAATCCCAGTGAAAGCGCCGTTTTCCCGCCCGCGCCGTCGGCAATGACCAGTGCGCGTGCGCGTGCTTCGCCGCAGGCATCCCCGGTGCCGTCGTCCCACCGCACCAGCACCTCACCTTCACCGCGAAGCGCCGCGCCAACGTGGGCGCCGTATCTCAGCTCCACCCGCGGTTCACCCACGGCGGCATCGCGCAGTATCGACCAGGTGGTAGCCTGCGGACAGGAGAGAATGCCCGGATAGCGCGGGTGCACCCCGCCAAAGTCCAGCGAACCCAGAACACGATCCCCGTTGTGAACCACCGCACGCTCTACCATCGCTCCGCGCGCGAGCAGGGCATCAGCCAGACCGACGTCTGCGAGAATCTCCAGCGACGGGGGCGTAATGCCAATTGCCCGCGACTCCGGCGCGATTTCGCCCGACTGCTCCAGTACCAGCGACGACACGTTGTGCCGAGCAAGCAGCACGGCAGTGAGCAGTCCCGTGGGGCCACCGCCCACAATCACCACATCGCGCACCCGACGGGCCGAGGGTTGGACGCCGGACGGTTCGACAGTCGCTTGTCGTGAGGGCGTTTTCATCGTACTGTTTTCCCATGAAGCACTATCGCGTGGGCATCATCGGGTTTGGGGCAATTGGGAGCGTGCACGCGTGGGCGTACGCAGGGCTTCCGTTCTGTTACGCGCCGCTTCCGTTCTCTGCCCGGGTACACGCCGTGGCCACGGCTCATCGCGACACGGCCGAGGCCGCCGCGCAAATCTGCGGAGCGGAAACCGCGGTCACGGACTATCGCCAGATCACCGAAAATCCCGACATTGACATCGTTCATGTCTGCACCCCCAACGTCGACCACGCCCGTCAGCTGTTCTCCGCACTCACTCACCATAAGGCAGTCTACAGCGACAAACCGCTGACGGCAACGTGGAGCGAAGCGCTCGAACTCGCCCCCCTTCTCGCAACCCATCGGAACCGCGTGGGCATGGCCTTCCAGCTGCGGTTTTTTCCCGCCCTCATGCGCGCACGCGCATTGATGGACGACGGACGCATCGGCCGGGTACTCTCGTTCCGCATCGTCTACCTGCACGCCGGCAGCGCCGATCCCGCGGTACCGGCCAAATGGAAACTCACCCACGCGGCCGGTGGCGGTGTGATCGCCGACCTCGCCTCCCACGTCCTGGACCTGCTTGCGTCCCTCGGCGGCGAGCCGGTGCGCATCAGCGCCGAGAGCAGCGTAGCCTTCCCGCACCGTCCCGCGGTGGACGATCCCGGCCGCATGGTTGAGATTGACGCGGAGGATCACGTGGTGGCGTTGGTGCACGCACGATTTGGGAACGATCCCCCCGCCCTTGGCACCATCGAGGCGACCAAGATTGCCACCGGCACCGAAGACGAGTTGCGCCTTGAGATTCATGGAACCGAGGGCGCAATCCGTTTCAACAGCATGGAGCCACACCACCTCGGATTCTATCGCGTGGATGCGCCCGCCGCGCCCCTCGGCGGAGAGCGCGGCTGGACCAGCATCGACGTGGGCGGCCGCTTTCCCGCACCCGCGGCCGCTTTCCCGGGACCAAAGTTTGTGGTGGGCTGGCCGCGCATGCATCTCGCCGCCATTGCCGGATTTCTCTTTGCCCTCCACGAGGGCCGCATGCCGGTGCCGGGCGCGGTTGAGGCACTGTACGCCCAGCACCTCGTTGATGTCCTTCAGCGCTCGGCAGCCGGCAGCGCGGATGTCCAGCCGTGGAGTCGTGATTTGGTCACCGCCCTCCTGGAGCCACCGGAGACTCGACGGAATCAGCCCAGGGAAACCCCATGAGCGGGCCCCGGAACGCGCAGCCGGAACCGCACATGCATCCCA
>SLTF01000110.1 GCA_007130025.1 Spirochaetales bacterium
ACTGTCGCAACTCTTTCGTGCTCGCTTTCGCGTCGCGTTCGCCTGTTGCATTGTCACCGCCACAGCAGCTTCCCGCCGCAGCGACAAGCGGGAATCTAACACAATGCGCCGTATGCGTCAAGCGGAATCGCAATCTCTGAGGAAATTGCTCGCGTTCTTTTTTGGCGCCACGCCGGCCTACGCGTCCGGCTCCGCAGCGTTGGGCTGCTCCCGCTTCTTGATCTCCTCCATCGCCCGCTCTTTCTCCGCGATTCGCTGCTCGATCTCTTCAATCTCGCCGATGGTCTCGCCGATTCCCTCGCTCCCCCGCTCGACGCGGCTGCGGCCTTCTTTCACCAGCAGATCGTACACCCGGGCGCCAAGGCGTGCGGTGAGCTTTTCGGCGCGAGACTCGAGCTGCATGATCTCCACGCGGATGACACCGCGCTCACCGAGCTCCTGCGCCGCTCCCTTTGCTTTGTCGAACCACTCTTTTGACGTGTCGAAGCTCTTGTCGATGGTGGTCTTCACTCGATCCCAGAAATCCATGGTTCCTCCTCGTTCGTTGACCAACGGGTCAACCTTCCGTAAACTTACTACCACCAATCGGAAAAGCAAAGGAGCACGTATGAACCTGGTATTTCTTGGCCCTCCGGGAGCCGGCAAGGGGACGATGGCCGTCCGCGTCGCAGAACACTTCGGCATTCCCCACATCTCGACGGGAGACATATTTCGCGCCAACATCAAAGGCCAGACCGAACTCGGCAAAAAGGTGAAGGCGATTCTCGATGCGGGAAACCTCGTTCCCGACGAGCTCACGATTGATCTGGTGAAGGACCGCCTCGCGAAACCGGACGCACAAGGCGGATACATCCTCGACGGGTTCCCGCGCACCATCCCCCAGGCAGACGCCCTCGCCGGTTTCTCCACCGTCGCAAAGGCACTCAACTTTGTGCTGGTTGACGAAGAAGTAGTGAAGAGATTGTCGGGCCGTCGGGTTCACCCCGGGTCGGGACGGACCTACCACGTCCTGTTCAGCCCACCGAAGGTGGCCGACGTTGACGACGTGACCGGCGAGCCGCTGGTGATCCGACCGGACGACCAGGAAGATGCGATCCGCAATCGCCTTGAGGTGTACCGCAAGCAGACCGAGCCGCTGATTGAGTACTACCAGTCCCGAAACCTGCTCGTGGACATCGACTCGGCGCCTGCGCCCGATGCGGTGTTTCAGACCGTGCAGAAGGCCCTTGGCTGACCCGGTTACGGGCCGGCAGCATCTTGGTCCGACGGGGAGTCGGCGGATGGTTCCGGCGGGGACATGAGACCCCGCTGGTCCAACTGCCGACGTACCGCGGGTTGATCCCACGAGGGAACTGACTGCAGCAGCGCAGTCAGTTCCGCTTCGTTGGTGAAGCCGGCATCGAGGGCTCGCTCAAGGTAGCCCAGTCCCGTCTCGCTCTCTTCAATCCCCACCAGAAACACCACCGCCATGCCGAAGAGCGCGGTCGCATCATCTGGATGCTGGTCGAGTACACTCTGATAGGCGCGACGCGCCGGCGAGAAAAACCGTCCCGTGCGCAAAGCATCTCCGGTGGCGAGCAGGCGCCCACGGTCCGTCGGCGAGGTATCGAGATAGCGCTCAAAGACGGGGGCAGACCGTTCGGGGTCAACCCTGACCAGGGCGTTGGCGTAGGCGAAGAGGAGTTCGGCGTCCGCCGGCTGGGCCTGCACCGCCCGGCGAAGAAACTCCGCCGACTCTGCGTAGCGTTCGCGGTTTCGTTCGATTCTGCCGAGATTGTAGAGCGCATTCACGTGAAACGGGGAGAGCGCGAGGACCTCGCGGTATCTCTCCTCTGCTTGATCCACATCGCCCTGCAGAAAGTACACAAAGGCGAGCGTTTCGCGGAGCAGCACGCTTTCGGGATCCCTGCCGATCAGTTCAAGCAGTACATCGACGGCGTCGGGCAAGCGCCCCTGGTCCACGTAGACCCGCGCCAGGTTGAAGCTGGCCGCTGCGAGCGTCCGGTCGAGGGCAAGGGCGCGTCGGTAGTAGTCCACCGCGCGGTCAAATCGGCCCAGGTCGTAGAAGGCGTTTCCAATATTGTAGTACTCACGCGCGAGGTCGGGACCCCGGACCCAGGTGGTGCATCCGCTCGCCGCGATCAGGAGCACGGCCAGGACCGCGATGAGGATTGCACTCCTGATCGCGCCCGCCGTGATCCGCGGAAAAATCGCTCTGCGTGGGCCCGGTCTATGTTCCAAGCACCGTCTCCTCGATCTTGCGTACCTGAGCGCGATAGAGGTTGGAGATGGTTGAGCCGTAGTCGGCGATGAGCTGGATGATGCCACGGGGTCGGTCGGCGTAGTCGCGGCCGTTCAGACGGTCACCGGCATCACCGAGGCCGGGCAGGATGTACGCGGCATCGTTGAGCGCGGGGTCCATCCAGAGCGTGTAGACGTAGGCGTTCTCCACTGCGCGAACGATGCGGAGCGCCCCTTTGAGAGCAGAGATCACGTTGAAACAGCGAATCGAGCGCGGCTTGACGCCTTCGTTCTTCAGGTACTCCACGATGGTCACCATGCTTCCGCCGGTGGCGTTCATCGGGTCGGCAAAGATGAGATCCTTGCCCTGCAGGCTGTCGAGGTCGAAATGGCTGGTCTTGAGGTCAAGGATGTACTCCATGTTCTTCTCGACCTTGGTGTCGTCGCGTTTGATGCTGAAGAGGGCAAACGGCGTGACGTAGCCGGTGGACGAGTATTCCTGGATCTCCTTGGACATGATCATCGAAGGCAGCAGAGCTCCACGCAGCATGACGCACATCACGCAGTTCTCGATGTCTTCGTCGACGTCGGGGATCTTGTG
>SLTF01000184.1 GCA_007130025.1 Spirochaetales bacterium
CCACGACCAAGAAGAGGCGCTCTCCTTCTGTGACCGTCTCGCGGTCATGAACGAGGGGCGGATCGAGCAGGTAGGCACACCCGAAGAGGTCTACCACCATCCCGGTACCGCCTTTGTGGCGCAGTTTCTGGGGCGGGCCAATCTCCTTTCCGGGACGGCCACCGGAGCGTTTGCAGAGACCGAACTGGGAACCATCCCGATTCGGCCGGCGACAACCGGTGATGTCCTGTTGTCGCTTCGTCCCGAGCACCTGCAGCTGACCGGCCTCCCCGCCGGCGCCGAAAGTGCCAACCGGGGCGAAATCGTCGCCAGGGAATTCCGTGGCCACGATGTGACATATCGGGTACAATGCAGGGGTCGAGGTTACCTGGCCCACACCGAATACACCCACTCGTTTTTTCCGGGTCAGGCGGTGGTATTGGCACCCCGGGAACCCGCGGTTGTTCTTCGTACCGTGGCTCCCCGGACGCAGAACCCGACGGGAGTTCAACAATGACCAGAACACACGATCTGACCGAGAGCCTGGAGATGTACCTCAAGACCATCTACCTCATCGAGCTGCGCAAGCGTGCGGCCCGGGTCACCGACATCGCACACGATCTCGGCGTCATTGCGTCGTCGGTTACCGGAGCCCTGCGCACCCTCTCCAAGCGCGGCCTCATCAACTACGCGCCCTACGACATCATCACCCTCACCGATGAGGGCCTCGTGGTCGCCAAGGAGATCATGAAGAAGTACGGCGCGATGCGCGACTTCCTCATCAAGGTGCTCGGAATTGAAGAGTCGGCGGCGGAAGAAGAAGCGTGTCACATGGAACACCGCATGTCCGAGGTCGTATTCCAGCGTCTGCTTCACTTTGTCAAGTATTATGAAACCTGTCCTGTTGAGAAGGTTCGCTGGAACGAGGAATTGGGATACTTCTGCAGCCGCGAAGACCTGGACTGCGAACACTGCGTACAGCACGTAAGGGTCGCAGCGCCCAAGAAGACCGGTGCGAAAGCCTCAGCCGGCACCACACAGACCGACAACTGACCGAATGGCCGACATTCACTCGCGCATCTCCTACCTTGAGCAATTCATCACCGAACAGCGGCGCGAGACCATGATGCGCGTCCTTGATCAGCGAACCCGTTTTGTGACGGTAGTGCTGGAAGACATCTATCAGCCCCACAACGCAAGCGCGGTGCTACGCACCTGCGACTGTTTCGGCGTGCAGGACGTTCACATTATCGAGAATCGCAACCGCTACCGGATCAATCCCGACGTTGAGTTGGGAACCGCCCAGTGGCTGACCCTCCACCGCTACAACCGCCGCGACAACAACACCCCGGAGGCGATTGCCGAGCTGCGCCGGAGAGGATACCGCATCGTGGCTACCACGCCGCACGGGCGGACCGTGTCACTGGACGAGTTTCGCGTTGCCGACGCGCCTACCGCCGTTCTGCTTGGCAACGAACTCGAGGGACTGTCCGAGACCGCCCTGGACGCGGCCGACGAACGACTTCGAATCCCCATGTACGGCTTTGTCGAGAGCTTTAATATTTCGGTATCGGCGGCCATCATTCTGAACACGCTCTGCAGCACCCTGCGGCGCGACCGGGAGGACTGGACGCTGAGTGGCGACGAGCGCGAAGAGATCCTTCTCGGCTGGCTGCGCCGCAGTATCAAGCGCTCGGTGGAACTCGAACGCGAGTGGGAACGCACCGGTTCACATGAAGAGAATCCGACGCCCCGCGTGGAAGATGCTGATCTTGCGCGTTGATTCGGAAATGGCAATCGCAATCGCGTTGGTTGCGCCGCTGACGCCAAGCGCGGCGGCGTGACGCGCGCCGAGCCCCGATTGCAGCTCTTCTTCCCGCGGGGCTGCGGTCAAAAAGGTTCCCGCCGATTCAATAACTCCGTCACCGCGAATGACGAAGGCTCCATCAATCCGGCTGTACTCTTTCACCGTCTCCTCGAGTGACGGATCAAGGATGTTGCGGTCGATCTCGTCGTAGCCGCGAAACGGGTTCATGATCAGCTGACGGGTCAGATCCCGTACGTTCTCGTAGTCACCGAGCACAAAGAGCGTTCCCACGGGCTTTCCCTCCCGACCCTCGGCCGCCAGCTCCCCGGCTATCTGCAGCACCCGCGTGAGCACGTGGTTGGTCACATCCGAGGGAATCCGACCCGCCTGCAGGTCCATGGGAAACTCCAGCTCGCTGCCGATATGGGTGAGTCGGATGGAATCGAGCATGCCCGACTCGGGCACGCCGTAGACGTTCACAATCACGTCGTCGTGTGCGATTCTCCCCTGAGAGAGCAGAAACAGCAGGGCAAACTGCACGTGGGTCGATCGGCGGATTCCCTTGAAGGGAATGGGAATGATGTCGATTGCGTCGCCAAACTCCTCTTCGTAGAGCTCGGGGGTGGCGGTTACCACCATGATGGACCGGTCCTGCACCAGTTCCATGACAAACACCGGATCATCGATTGCATCGGCGTGCAGCAGGAGTCGGCCCCGTTCCAGATCCTGCGCAATCTCGCGAGCACGCCGGAAGGTCAGCCGTGACAGTGCCCGACGCCCATCACCCTGTTTTGAATCGGTGGTGGAGAGGTTTGTCTGAAAGAGACGGTAGACATCGCGTTGCGACGATGCCGCGACGATCATCTTTGTTCGCTCGGGGTCTTTCAGCAAACCCGCAACCTCGCTGAGAATGCGCAGATGGTCCATCCGCCCGCTGACCAGCAGGATCACCAGATGGACCGTCCCGTGGGACTCAGGGTCCCAGTCGATTCCGTCGCGCGATACCCCAACCGCGAGCACGCTCTCGAAGGGGTCGTCGAGGACGGCGTGGGGAACGGCAATCCCGTCGCCCAGACAGGACGAGAGCGATCGCTCCCGGTCAAAGACCAGATCACGAATCCGCTGCTCGTCGACCCCGGCTACCCCGCCGAATGCGGTCGCAACCAGACGTCGAATCGCCTCATCGCGATCGATTCCGCCGGGGAAAAACTCAATTCTCGATGGCGAGAGATGTTCCTGCAGACTCACCCGTCCTCCTGAGTGCCCTCTTCTCTTTTCCATCATCGCGCAAAAGCGGTTCCCGCGCAACATTGTTCTGCATGAAGTAAGCCGGAGCGTGTACAATGATGGTATGAATCCGTTTCGCGACAGCCTTGCCTGCGTCACCGGCGGATCAAGCGGCATTGGACTGGCAATCGCCCGCCGCCTTGCCGCCCACGGTGCGAGAATCGTACTGATTGCGCGAACACCTGAGCGACTCTCCGCGGCGCGGGCCGATATCGTGTCGCTGGTGCCCGACGCGAGCGTGGAGACGGTGGCGCTGGACGTCACCGACCAGGCCGCCGTCCGGCAAGCAACGGCCGTCATTACGGCGCAGTGGGGTGACCCCCGGTTTCTGTTCAATTGCGCCGGCGATGCTCTTCCTGGACAATTTGATGGGTACCCCCGTGCGGATCTACACCGGATGATGGCGGTGAACCTGGAAGGCACCTGGAACGTAACGCAGGCGCTCGTAGACGCGCTTCGTCGCACCCGCGGGCACGTGGTGAACGTCTCATCCCTTGCGGGTCTGGTGGGGACCACCGGATACACCGCCTACGCCGCAAGCAAATTTGCCGTGGTGGGGTTCTCCGAAGCGCTGCGCAACGAACTCGCCGTAGACGGGGTACGGGTGTCAGTACTCTGCCCCGGTGACACCGACACCCCGCAGCTTGCGGCGGAACAGGCGCACAAGCCGCCCGAGACGGCGGCCCTCTCGGCCCGAGCCCGGGTCCTCTCTCCCGACCAGGTGGCAAAGGTGTGTCTGAGTGGAGTGCGCGCTGGACGGTTTATGATCCTTGCCGGAGGCGATGCTCAGCTGATAGTCTGGTTGAAACGGTTTGCGCCCTGGATGCTCTTTCGAACAATGGACCGGGTGGTACTCCGGGCGCGGCGGGAAACAAGGAGCGCACCATGAGAACAGCCGAATTGCAGAACACCACCGACCAGGCGGACATCTTTTCCAAGGCGTTTGCCTTTCAGGACGCGAGAGAGGCGCGACGGAACGGCCTCTACCCCTATTTCCGCCCCATCGAGGGCTACCGAGGGGCGCGGGTGGTGGTCGAAGGTCGGGAGCTCATCATGGCGGGTTCCAACAACTACCTTGGCCTCTCGCTCGATCCTCGCGTCAAAGAGGCAGCCGAACGCGCCATTCGCACCTACGGCACCAGCTGCTCCGGATCGCGGTTCATGAATGGGACTCTTCGCCTGCACGAAGAGCTCGAGGAGCGCCTCGCCGCCTTTGTCCGGAAGCCGGCGGCGCTCTGTTTCACCACCGGCTATCAGACCAACCTCGGCGCAATTTCGGCGTTGGTGGGAGACGGCGACCACGTGATCACCGACAAACTCAATCACGCGTCGATCGTGGACGGAATCTTTCTCTCCTCGGGCATTCACCGCCGCGTGAGCGTCCACCGATACAAGCACAACAACATGACCAGCCTGCGAGAGACGCTGGAGGCAATCCCAACCGACGAGCCAAAGCTTCTGGTTACCGACGGAGTGTTCAGCATGGAGGGGGACATTGCCGATATGCCGAGTCTGCGCGAACTCGCCGACCAACACCGTGTGCGCATCTACCTCGACGAAGCGCACGCAATTGGCGTTGTGGGGAACACCGGCCGTGGCACGCTGGAGCACCACGGGAACCCCGACCTTGCCGACCTGGTGATGTGTACGTTCTCAAAATCGTTTGGATCCATCGGCGGGTTTGTAGCCGGCGACACGCAGGTGATTGACTACATCCGCCATTTCGCGCGGTCACTCATCTTCAGCGCGAGTATGCCGCCGGCAAACCTCGCCGCCGCGATGAAGGCCCTGGACATCATCGAAGCAGAGCCGGAGCGGGTCCGGCGCCTGCAGAATATTTCCGAGCGGATGCGCGAAGGGTTTCGTGAGATTGGATTCGACATCGGAACCTCAGAGACCGCGATTGTACCGTTGATCATTGGAGACAACCAGAAGACCTTCCTCTTCTGGAAATACCTCTTCGAGCACGGCGTCTACGTCAACCCGGTGATCAGCCCTGCGGTCCCTCCAAATCGTGCGTTGATTCGAACCTCGTTCATGGCAATTCATACGGATGAGGATCTCGATCGGATTCTGGAAGTGGCGCGGGAGGGCGCTGCCGCCACCGGGCTGCTCAATACCCCGTAGCGCCCGCGGAGGGTCGCTTACAGCGTCACCACAATCTTTCCGCGTACGTGACGGCTTTCGCTCAGGCTGTGCGCCTCGGTCACGTTGCGAAGACCCGCCACCGCGGTAGTATGTACCCGCAGGGTACCGTGCTTCATCAATTCCGCGATCTGCTCAAGCTCGCGCTCGCTCGGTTTGACGAGGATCTTTTTCACGCGCGTCGGCGCGTTGAGTCCCGCCTTGCTGTCACCGGTCAGGAGGGTTACCAGCAGGCCGCCGCGGCCCAACACCTTCAGCGACCGTTCGCGGGTTCCACCACCGATGGTATCGAGTACCACGTCCACGTCATCGATTCGAGTCCACGGCGGGACATCTCCGTCGTAACGATAGACCTCATCGCAGCCGAGAGACCGGGCGAACTGATGGTTTCGCTCGCTGGCGGTGCCAATCACAAAGGCGCCCTTCCACTTCGCCAACTGTACCGCGAGGTGCCCCACTCCACCGGCGGCGGCGTGGACCAGAACCCGCTTCCCGCTTTGCAGACGGGCCGTATCGAAGAGCGCCTGCCACGCGGTCAACGCGGCGAGCGGAACAGCCGCGGCGTCGCGGAAACTGATGGAGTCACCGATGGCAGCCAGATTGGTATCACGAGTGATCACGTACTCGGCGCAACCACCGCCGCCCGAGGGAAAGTTCACCATCCCCATGACCCGGTCTCCCACCTCGAATCGGGTCACCCGGCGGCCTTTGGCCACAACCGTGCCGGCCACATCCCAACCGAGCACAAAGGGAAACCCGGAGATATGCGAGGCAACCCCCTCACCGATTCGAGTTTTCCAATCGACCGGGTTGATCCCCACCGCCCCCACCCTCACCAGCACGTCTTCGTGTGTTGCTTCGGGAACGGGAACCGTCTGCTGTTTCAGTACTTCAAGACCGCCGAACTGATCGATAACCACAGCCCGCATTTCAGCGGGGATCGGCGACGGTGCCGAATTTCGTTTGGATTGAAACATATGTCGGTCGAATGGTAGCGAAAACCGGCTGGTCTGTTAAGACCCCTCACCCGAAAAACGACCGACCGCCCATATCACCCGCTGCACCGCGCCAACCAGAATCAGTGAGGCGGTAACAAGAAGGATGGCCACGGCGTGATTGGGAAGGAGAATCAAGAGAAGGTACGCAACGATGGTCTCCGCGCCTTCCACAAGCCCGCGCGGCATTGCGATCGAAGTCAGGCGCCCGCCGGCCCCGTCAGCCGCGGCCGGTTCCCGGTGCCGCTCCAACAGGACCGAAAGATAGAGCCACGAGGTGATGTTGAGGTAACAGGCGGCAAGCAGAAGGATGACGGCAAAGAGCACGACCGACTCGGGGCGATGGAGCGCAAATCCAATGGGGATTGCGCTGTAAACTGCCACATCAAGCATCAGATCGAGGTAGCCGCCAAACTCGGACGTCTGCCCGGTCGAGCGTGCTACCGCCCCATCGAGGCCGTCGACAATCCGGTTGACCACCCAGAGGGTCGCGGCCGGCCGGTACGCTCCGTTCGCAAGTGCCACCGCGGCGGCAACACCGACCACGGCAGCGGCAACGGAGATGTGATTCGGGTGGAGCTTCGAACCAACCGCCCGGACGAGGGGGGCAAGAAGTTGGTCTTTGCCGCGGCGCAGAACGTGGTCAAACACGAGTCACCCTATGCCTCGCGCCTCGCTCGCGTCAAGAGGAAGAACAAGCGAAACGCTTCGCCTTTGCCGCCGCTCAGCAGTATACTGAAGAGAGTTCTCGACCATGGAGGTCATCAATGATTCGACGTTCACAGTGGATCGTGGGATTCACCATAGCCCTTGTTGTCGTTACCACGGCGGTTGCAATCGCGGGCGGCCGTACCGAGTCTCAGGCGGTGCGCGACGCGGTCCCCGCTGGATCCACCGTCGCATCAGCGGAGGAGGTGCGCCGCTATCCCATCGAGCTGAACGAGGCACAATGGCGCGAGCGGTTAACGGAATTCGAGTATTACGTACTTCGCGAGAAGGGTACCGAGCGCGCGTTCACGGGCGAGTACGACGGCGTGTATCGACCGGGGATCTACTATTCCCGCGCCACGGGACAGCCGCTGTTCAGCTCGGAACACAAATACGACTCGGGTACCGGATGGCCCAGTTACTGGCAGCCCATCCATCCCGACGCGGTCCTCTACCGAATCGACGACTCACTCTGGATGCGCCGCATTGAGGTGGTCGACAGTTCGAGCGGCTCGCATCTCGGACACGTCTTTCCCGACGGCCCACCCCCCAGCGGGTTGCGCTACTGCATCAATTCCGCGGCGCTTCTCTTCGTGGCTGAGGGCGAAGAACCGCCGGCGATTGTGCGCGACTACCTCGAGCGATTTGGCGAAGTATAGGGGAGAGCCGGCCCTCTCGCCATTTTCATTTGTCGACCGGTTGTAGTACAGTATGCGAAGAGCGTTGATATCCATGCGTGGGGAGAGAGAATCAGAATGATGATACGGTCGGGAAGATCAGTGAGGCGGATCATTGCGATCTGTGTGATGTGTACTCTGATGGTCGCAGCGTGCGGCCGGGAAGAGTTAACCGAGGAAGAAGCGCTTGCGATGCGAACGCAGACGCGCGAGGACATTCTCTCCCGCACCGTCGAGCGGTTTGGTGGCGGCGAGTTTGCCATTGGTACCGTAGGTGGTACCTGGACCGGCTCAATCAACAACGACCCTCGCTCCTTCAATACCCTGACCGCGCGCGACGCCGATACCGGAACCGTAATCTCGGGCCTCTTCGACTTCCTCGCCGACTACGACGCCCATACCCGCGAATGGACACCAAATCTCGCGTCGTTTGACGTGCAGGTGAACGAAGCCGATCAGTCGATGCGGGTGGTCTTCACCCTGCGGGACGACCTGTACTGGACTACCCCCGGGCAGACCCGCGAAGAGGGGGTCAAGGTGACCTCCGACGACGTGATTTTCTGGTACGACGAGATAAATGGAGACCCAAACCTTCAACAACCCGGCTTTGCCCAGCAGTTCATTGAGCTCCCCGATGGAACCCGCGATCGGATTCGCATCGAGCGGATCGATGACCGGCGCTTTGCCTTCATCTACCCGCGCGCCATCGCCGACCCGATCCTCTCTTCCAATATGCAGTTTGGTCCACGTCATCGGTATGAACCCGTCAAGCGCGAGCAGGGAGTGGAAGGTGTGCTCAACCTGTTCAGCGTTGATACCGACGTGCGAACCATACCGTCCATCGGTCAGTACCATCTGGTGGAATACTCGCCCGGTGTCCGCGTTGTGGCACAGCGAAATCCCAACTACTGGCGCACCGACGCCGCCGGAACGTCCCTGCCCTACATCGAGCGACTCATCTACCGCGTCGTTCCCGATCGCAACACCGAGTTTCTGCTTTTCCGTGACGGAAGCAAGGATTCGTACTCGCCGCGCCCCGAAGATCTGGAGCCGCTGTTGAGCGTACCCAATCCCGACTACACCGTGTTCAACGGAGGTGAGTCCCTCGGCTCTTCGTTCATCACCTTCAACCAAAACCCCAACGCGCTCAACCCGATGGTCTACAGCTGGTTTATCCAGACTGAGTTTCGCCAGGCGATGAGCAGCTTGATCAATCGAGAGCGCATTGCCACCCAGGTCTACCGGGGCCTTGCAACCCCTGCCGAACACTTCTTTGCGCGGGTCAACCCGATGTTCGACCCGGACATCCGACTGGAGTTCACCTTCAATCCGGAGCGTGCGGTAGAGCTCCTGGCGTCCATCGGTATCACCCGCGACAGCGCCGGGGTCATGCGCGATTGGGACGGCAACCCCATCGAGTTCACCGTCAACGTTGGCGTGGAGAACGAGATATGGGTTGATATCATGAATATCTTTGCCGACGAACTCTCCGAGGTGGGAATCACGGCGCGGGTTCGCCCCATCGATTTCCAGAACCTGGTTGAGCGGCTCACCTCCACCTACGACTGGGAGGTGGTTGGCGTTGCGCTGGGCGTCAATTACTGGCCGTCGAGCGGGAGCAACGTCTGGCAATCGAGTGGAAATTTTCACCTCTGGCACCCGTTGCAGGAGTCGCCGGCAACCGAGTGGCAGGCGCGCATCGACTACCTCTACAACGCCGGCAGGTTCACCATCGATCCGGTGCGGCGAAAGGAAATCTACGACGAGTACCAGCGTATTCTGTTGACCCAGCTACCGGTGATGTATCTGGTACATCCGCTCTCCTTTCTCGCGGTACGGGACCGGTGGGACAACGTCTATTTTGATACGTTGGGTGGGTTCCAGTCGGAGTACGTCTTCTTGCGGCCCTGAGTTTTATGACGTTTCCGCCAAAACTTCGCCGAGTTGTCGCCAAACTGCTCAGCCCCTATGCCCGCTTCAGAGCGAGGTTTCCGCTCCTCACCTTCATACTGGGGCGGATTGGGTCGATGGTGTCGATGCTCTTTGTTCTCGGACTCGCCGTCTTTTTTCTGATGTCGCTTACTCCGGGCGATATCGTGGATAACTACGTGCGCAGCCAGATGCTCATGTCGCAGGACTTTCGCCAGGCCGACAACATCTACACCGAGGAAGCAATCGCCGCCATGCGGGCACGACTGGGGCTGGACCGGCCGTTTTATGAACAATACGCCCGGTGGCTGCACCAGGTGTTTGTACAGCGCGACCTCGGTCGCACGATGCTCTCGCGGGCACCCGTGCTTTTCCTGATCCGCGACCGAATGATCAATTCGCTTATCCTGAACCTGATTTCGCTCTTTTTCCTGACGGTGATCTCGTTTGCCCTTGGAATTTACTTCTCCAGCAAGGTTGGAACGCGCGTAGACGTTGTTGCCACCTTCGTGGCGCTTTTTCTGCACGCGTTTCCGGGCATCCTCCTCCTGATTCTGCTGCAGCTGTTTGCGTCGGCCACGGGACTGTTTCCCATCACGGCCTACCCTCCATTTCCGTTTCAGGAAAACCCCGTAGGGTTTGGCTTCAGCTACCTCTACCACATTCTGCTGCCGCTGATTGGCGCATTTCTTTCCGGTATCGGTGGAACCATGCGGATGATCCGCGCCACCATGCTCGACCAGCTGGGGCAGCCCTACATCACCTCCATCCGCTCCCGGGGCGTTTCGGAGCGACGGGTTTACTTCGCGCACGCCTTCCGCAATACGCTGAACCCCTACATCACCTCGAGCGCGAACCTCTTCGCGGGCCTCTTTTCCGGCTCGCTCATCCTCGAGATCATCTTCTCCTATCCGGGAATCGGCCGTCTGATGTACGAGGCGGTTCGACAGGAAGACATCAATCTGGTCCTGACCAACATCATGTTCATCAGTTTCCTGGTTCTCTTTGGAATGATCACGGCAGACATACTGCTGGCGCTGGTTGATCCGCGCATCCGGTACGGCAAAACATGAAACGATTCTTTTCTGCAATCCGAAAACGCCCCGTTGCCCTCGCGTCCGTGATCGTACTGTTCACGCTCTACGGCACCATGATCTTCGCCGAGTTTCTCACTCCCTACACCCCGCAAACCGTGTTTCGCAACCATAATTTCCATCCCCCCAACGTTCGACTCTGGTCGCGGGAACTTGGTCTTGGTCTGCAGGTGCAGCGCCACGCCCTGGTCGATCAGATCAACTGGCGCTACGTGCCGCTGCGCGGCGAGTTTGTTCCGGTGCGCCTGTTCGCGCGGGGTCCCGAGTACCGCAAGTGGGGTCTGATTCCGATGAACATTCACCTGTTTGGAACGGAACGCCCCTACACCGACGACGGCCGAACCTGGGAAGACGGTGGCCGGACCTACCCCGCCTTTCTGTTTGGCGCGGACCACCTGGGACGAGACCTGTTCACCCGGGTTCTTCACGGAGCGCGCATCTCTCTGACCATCGGGTTTGTGGGAATCTCCATCTCGCTGACACTCGCCATCATGCTGGGGGGACTGGCCGGTTACTACGGCGGATGGCTCGACTGGCTCGTGATGCGAATTGCGGAGTTCTTCATCCTGATTCCCGGACTCTATTTGATCCTGTTTCTCCGGTCGGTGCTCTCTCGCGACCTCGACTCGGGACAGTCCTTCATTCTCATCACGGTGATCCTGTCGTTTGTGGGCTGGCCGGGCAGCGCCCGACTGATCCGCGGCATGGTGCACAGCATCAAGCGCGAAGACTTCATTACCGCCGCCCAACTGCAGGGTATCCCCGCGCTGGTGATCATTTTCCGACAGATCATCCCCCAGATGGCGTCGATTCTCATCGTCAGTATCACGCTCGGCATCCCCGGCTTCATCCTGGGAGAAACCGTGCTCTCGTATCTCGGCCTTGGAATTATTGATCCGGCCGTGAGCTGGGGCTCCCTGCTGAACCGGCAGATCAGCTCGCTTTCAAATCTGCAAAACTTCCCGTGGTTCATGTGGCCGGGGTTCTTTCTGCTTCTGACGACCCTCGCGTTCAATTTTCTGGGGGACTTATTGCGCGACGTGCTGGACCCATACTACCGTGAGAGGCGGATTCAATGAATCTGTTGGAAATTGATAACCTGCACGTAGACTTTGCCACCGCCGCCGGTACCTTGCACGCGGTGCGTGGAGCCTCGCTGGAGATGGGGGAAGGCGAGATCGTGGGCATTGTCGGTGAGAGCGGATCCGGCAAGAGCGTCACCGCTTCGTCGGTGTTGCGTCTGCTCCCGGCCAACGGAATCTACGCCGCCGGCGACATCCGCTACCGTGGCCGCTCGGTGTTCTCACTCTCGCCAACCGAGCTTCGCGAGTTTCGGGGAGCCGAGGTGAGTATGATCTTTCAGGAACCAGGGCGCTCCTTCGACCCGATCTACTCGGTGGGTCGGGCAATGGCGGAGACAATCACCGCTCACAAGCCCAACCTGAGTGAGCAGGAGGTTCACCGGCGCTCTGTGGAGCTGCTTGATGAGGTCAACGTTCCCTACCCGGAACAGCGAATGGTCAACTTTCCCCACCAGTTCTCCGGAGGCCTCCTGCAACGCATCATGATTGCGCTCGCACTGGCGTCTGATCCCAAGGTGCTCATCGCCGACGAGCCAACAACCGCGCTCGATGTGACCATTCAGGCAGGGATCATGGATCTGCTGTTGCGGTTACGCAAGGAGCGAAATCTCGCCATTCTGTTCATCACGCATAACCTCGCACTCATTTCCAAGATTGCCGACCGCATCGTGGTGATGTACGGAGGAATGGTCCTCGAAAGCGGGCTCACCCGGGACGTTCTGCACGCTCCGCGCCATCCCTACACCCGCGCCCTGCTGAACTCGATTCTCTCGTTTGGACGCCACTATACGGCGGACCAGTTGCAGATCATTCCCGGAACGGTTCCAAACCCCTACGCACCGGAACCAGGATGCCCGTTTGCGCCACGCTGTCCCCTCGTGCACCACGCCTGTACGTCCGCTATTCCCCCCGTAGTGGAAGACGGTCACCGGCATCGATGTATCCTGCCCGGGGTGAAGGAGTAACCGATGCTGAAGGTAGAAAACCTGTACAAGCGGTTTAACCTTGAGGCCGGCTTCTTCGCCCGTGAAGAGCGCTACGTCTACGCGGTAAACGGTGTCAGTTTCAGCGTTGGGGACCAGGAGATCTACGGACTTGTTGGTGAGTCCGGGTGCGGAAAGACCACCACCGCACGGACCATCGTCCAGATGTACAAGCCGGACGCCGGATCGATTCATTTCACCGAACAGGGTGGGAAAACGTACAACGTGCACTCACTCGGTCGATCTGAGCTCGCGGAGCTGCGCGGCAAGATCAAGTACGTCTTTCAGGATCCTGCGCGGTCCCTGAATCCCCGTATGACCATTCTGGAAATCCTGACGGCAGGCTACCGCTACTCACCCTACTGGCCGGGACCAAAGCAGGCCCTCGAAGAAGCAAAGGCCGTCATGGTGGACGTGGGACTCCAAGCCTCGGATCTCGACCGGCGCCCTGCAGACTTCTCGGGGGGACAGCGCCAGCGCATCTCCATCGCCCGCGCCCTGATGGTTAAGCCCGAGCTCCTGATCTGCGATGAAGTGGTGTCTGCGCTCGATGTGTCGATCCAGGGGCAGATTCTGAATCTGCTGCTGCGACTGAAGGAAGAATACAAACTCTCTATGCTTTTCATTGCCCACGATCTGGCCGTTGTTTCGTATATCAGCGATCGAATCGGCGTGATGTATCGCGGACTGATGATGGAAGAGGCCACGGCACGCGAGCTGACCGCCCGCCCACTCCACCCGTACACCCGGCATCTCTACGCGGCCATTCCGCAGATTACCCTGCAAAACGACGCGGCACGAACCGCGACACGCAGATTTCGCGAAGTTCCCGATCCCACGCGTCCCCCCGTCGAGATCGATGAGACCATCTTCGAACGAAAATCACCGTTGGCGAAAGCGGTTGCCATGCTGGAAGTGGCGCCGGGCCATCTGGTCTCTCCCTACTTCGCCGACCCCGTCTGACCAGGTTATCGGGATGGGATGAAGCGGCGGGCATTCAACCCGCCGGTGATTCCACCCACAAGCAGCACCAGTCCGACGGACATCTGAATGACGGCCGAAGGAGTGGTCTCACTGATGCGACCGGTCAATACGCCCACCACCGGAACAACGATCAGAATCGCACCGAGCCACATCACGGTGGCGAAAATCCGGGCGATCTGTCGCCGCGAGCGCTCCAGTTCTTCATAGATGATTGAGGTCCAACGGTACGCCTTGTGCTGATCGATGGGATACCGTACCGCCACCGCTTCCGCAGCGGCCGCGGGATCGATCCGATTGCGAAACTGCTGCAACACGAAGGGCTGGACCTCGTTGGACAGCGCCTGCTCCCGGATTCGCTGAGCCCTCACCGTTTCGTCACGCGGGGTGGTGACCCCGTGCTCGCCGTCAGAACCCTCCCGGGTGCGTTCAAGCTCCATCCTGCAGCCCCTCATCATCGGGTGGTCGCAGCTCCGGCTCAGGCTTCCCCAGTCCCAGGGGCCCAATCAACCCGATTACGGCGAAGAGGACGGCCATCCCGCCAAAAATGAGCGCACGCCCCCAGATTTCAAATGAGGTGTCGATTCGTTCGCTGCCGGTGTGGCGAGGATGGTACCGAACCCCTACCAGAGCTCCCTCGGCGGGCTCGCGGCGACCGCGACCAACCGGTGACGTGAAACTTCTCCGGTTTCCGTCGGCGGTGCGAAACTCAACGGTTGGGTAGTAGACAACCCCGGTCTCACCGCCACCGAGAAACGGTGCGGAGCGGCCGGTCTCGCGTTCGAACCCGCTCACGACGCCCACCGCGGGCACCGCATTACGGAGAAATATCGCGGTCGTCACGGTGTGTATTGCACCGGCTACACCGAGAATCGCTGCGATCGTGAGAAATGCGCGACTGAATATCGTTCGAAAGTCCAGAACAATCTCCTCACGGCGGGATACCCCCAATATACTCATGAAGGCGCCAGGAAGAAACTTTACTCCGGGCCGGAAGCGGTGTATCTTTCGCTCATGAACACGAAGACCGAAGCACAAGTCAAACACGCCGTACTCGATTTGAAAGGGGCTACCTGTACGTCCTGCGCGATTGCCATTGAGCATCTGGGCAAGCGAATGAAGGGCGTTTCCGATATCGCCGTAGAACGAGCAACAAGCACCATCCAGGTTGATTACGACGGAAATACCGAACTGCTGCAGAAACTCTGCGACTTTGTCGGCCGCCTTGGGTACGAGGCGACCGTGCGGACTCCCGAGTAACGTTCGGTTGTCGCTATCCGCTGGATGCGACGCGCGCGTTCAGGCGCGACAGGCGCTGGGCAAGCAACCGTGCGAGGAAAATTCCGTAATGGGGGTTCTTCTTGATGGCGGACACGAAGGCGTTTTTGCTGATGGGAATCAACACACTCTCGCCGCGGGAAAGCACGGTTGCCGAGCGTCGATCGTTCAGGAGGAACGACATCTCACCAAGGAACATATCCTGCGCCGTCAGTCGTCCCAGTTCGTGACCGTTTGCCTGCACCGAGAGCTCTCCGGAAACGATGTAAAAAAGGGTGTTGGACTCTTCTCCCTCGGAGAAAA
The DNA here is from genome assembly GCA_007130025.1 of Spirochaetales bacterium. Lineage (GTDB taxonomy): Bacteria > Spirochaetota > Spirochaetia > DSM-27196 > PWMO01 > PWMO01. The sequence continues at coordinate 15,249 of SLTF01000184.1, forward strand.
TCACGTCACCGTCCTGGTAGCGATCCTCTCCCTGATTCTGGAAGATCTCCGGAACGATATTGCTCGACCGGTTCTGATGAGCCACCTCAAACGACACTTCGTTTCCTGAATCGTTATACCGCAGATTCTCCATGTAGTGTCGAGTCATCTTGATCCCGTGACCGTGCAGAGTCAGCTGAGCTTCTCCGTTAGCGGCCGCATGGGCTCCAATGTGTGACCGCCAGTCGAAGCCCGCTCCCTCATCACGAATGGTAAACGAGGAGCGCTCGGGAGTTATCCGGTAGGAGAAGTGCACCCGCTTTGCCTGCACCGTTGGGTCGGCATTCCGCTTTGAGCGAATCAGGTCGATGCTGTCGCGGCCTTCTTCCAGCCAGCGGGTTTTTTCTTCGAAGGTGATTCCGCAGTTTCCGTGTTCGACGGCGTTCATCAGCATCTCGAAGATTGCCACGTGTACCCGTTCGCGCCGATCACGGTCGACGTAATTCGCGTTGAACAGGAAGTTCGACACCAGATTCGCGTAGGTACGCACGTTGAACGGATCGTTGTCCATCACGAAGTTGCCCGCGACCGCTCCGGTGAAGTAGCTCTGGATGTCTCGATGGAAGAGGATGTTGCGATTCTCGGTGATGATCTTCAGTACCCGGAAGAAGCTCGACACAAACTCACCGCGAGGAATGGCGCTGATGATCTGTGAGTTTGGCACCAGCTCGCTGACTCGCGCCTCATCGCGTCGCCGGTGCACCGCGATGATCCCTCCGTAGTGGAGCCACGGGTCGGACTGAATTGTGTTCAGCACCGCGGTGGTATCCATTGCGTCATCAGAGAGGTTCACGACGCTCACGTCCGGCAGCTCATATGCCAGAAATTCAAGCGCCTCGTCTTTGTCCTGGAAAAAAATCGGTTCCCAGAACGCACCAAAACGCTCGGTAACCTGGAGAATTCGCTGATTCAGCTCTTCGTCACAGCTGATGACGGGTAGTTTCTTCACCGGTCCGCTCACCTCGGGAATTGAGTTTCTGTTTACACTATCGGTCAGAAACCCAATCTTTGTTACCGCAGCGGGTGGTGCGAAAACTGTGCTTTTTTCAGACCCGCCGTACCGCGCCGCTGGTCACCAGGTCGACCCCGAGGTCTTCCCAGTTCTCGATAACCACCTGCCCCACGGCAACCGGAGCTTCGAGCTCGATGCCACGGGTTGCCCGGGCCAGATCCAGGAGGCGCCCCTTCGGAATGGGCTTGGGAGTCCAGACCGGAACCAGCGGGCGCTCGCCACCTCGCACGCGCACCGAGGTGGGCAGGATTCGCCGGGGATCGGCGATTTCTGCCTCCACGTAGTCGCGCCCGAGTTTGCAGACGTTCCCAAAGATCTCAACAATTCCGCCGTACCCGTCCAGTGTGGTACTGATCTCGCAACCACGCGGGCAGCGCAGACAGATAATCGATCGCTCATTGCCTCCTTCATCAGAGGCGCCGTGATCAGTATCGCCGGGAATCTGTTCGTAGGTACTCATTGTATCACCACCGTTAACTCGCGCTCGTTTGCCTCAGCCAGAGCCTGCATCTGCTTGGCGCGTAATGTGTGTACCATCATTTCAGCGGGCCGGCTGTAGTTCTCCCGAAAGGAGATAATCGGCCGATCCCCGTCCCACACCTCTACGCTGACTTTGCGCTCGATGAGCGCGTTGGGTCGCAGCATCAACGTGACCTCTTCCCGTCCGGTCGTATCGATACGAACCTGCTGAGGAATGACGGTGCCCACGTTCTGACCCGGCCGCATTGCGACCGTTGCCTCCACTGCGTCGCCGCCCCGTGCCGTACCCGCTGCGCCGGCGTACCGTGCGGCGTGGCGGCCGGCAACCTCTCCGGCCTTACTGACGTAGTCTACCAGGTCATAGATACTGGTGACGTTTCCGGCCGCGTAAATCCCGGGAACGTTGGTTGCCATGGTGCTGTCCACCAGCGGACCACCGGTTCGTGAATCGAGGTGCACGCCGGCCTTCAGCGAGAGTTCATTCTCGGGAATGAGTCCAACGGAAAGAAGCAGCGAATCACACTCGATGCGCTTGGTGCTGCCGGGAATGGGCTGAAGCTCCTCGTCGACCCGCACCGTTTCCACCGCTTCAAGGCGTTGGCCTCCGATGATGTTCGATACCGTGGTACTCAGGTGGAGGGGAATATCGTAATCCTGCAGGCACTGCACGAAATTGCGACGCAGTCCGGTCAGGAAGGGCAGGAGCTCAAGTACGCCTACCACTTCGGCGCCCTCTATGGTAAGCCGTCTGGCCATGATCATGCCGATGTCACCGGAGCCCAGAATCAGAAAGCGCCGGCCGGGCATGTACCCTTCGATGTTGACCAGCCTCTGCACGGTTCCGGCCGTGTAGACACCGGCGCAGCGACTTCCCGGGAGGCGAATCTGGGCACGGGTTCGTTCCCGACATCCCATCGCCAGAATGATCGACCGCGGGCGGAAGTGGAGATAGCCGTGGGTTGCGTTCATCGCGTAGAGGTCACGCTCCGGCGTCAGGTCCATGACCATGGTATCGAGCATGACGTCGATATCCGCAGCCTCCACCTGTTCCTGATAGCGGTACGCGTACTCGGGGCCGGGGAGATCGTTTCCAAAGATCACCGCTCCAAACCCGTTGTGAATGCACTGCGGAAGAATTCCACCGAGGCTGTCGTTCCGTTCGATCAGCAGGACGCGGACGTTTCCTTCCGCCCGTGCCGACAGGGCTGCGGCAAGTCCGGCTGGTCCGCCGCCGATCACGATTACGTCGTAACTGGTATCACACGTCATGGGTTAGCCCTTTGTGGTGCGCGCAAGGAACTCCGAGCCCGGTCCCTTCTTGGTGACGGCGGTCATCGGGACGTCCAGCTCGCGCGAAAGTATCTCCATCACCCGAGGGTAATCGAAACTGCCCTGGCACCGCCCGGTTCCAAGCCAGCATCGCCGCTTGATCGCGTCATAATCGCGCGCGGGCACCGGCGAGTGAATGGCGTCCACGATCTCTCCTTCGGTGACGTTCTCGCACCGGCAGACGATGCGCCCGTAGTTTGGATTCCGGCGGATCAAGTCCGAACGCTGCTCGTGGTTGAGCTCCTTGAAAGCCGGCCGTGCGTTCCGGTGGGGATTCCACTCGGGCTTCACCACCATCTCGAGTCCGGCATCACGCAGAAGCCCTTCGACCCGCTCGGCGATTGCCGGAGCGGATACGTAACCGGGAGACTCGATGCCGGCTACGTTAAGCAGACCACCAACCGCAGCGGATATCTCAATGACGAAGTCGCGATTCGCGTTGCCGGTTGCGCGTACGCCGGAGAACCCGGCGATGATGTCCCGGGATTCCAGCGACGGAATGAGGCGACGGCCTCCTTCCAGGATTTCCGCCATACCGTCTCTGGTTGCGGTTGTATCTTCCTTGTCGGCAACCTCTTCCGCGTTTGGCCCTACGAAGGTGTTTCCATGAGCCGTTGTACTGACCAGGATGCCCTTCCCCTTATCCGTGGGCATGGGAAAGAGCACATTCTGCACCTGTACGCGGTTGGGGTCAAAGATGAAGTATTCCCCACGGCGCGCGGTGATGGCAAAATCCGGTCGGTCACCCACCAGATGCATGAAGTCGTCCGCGTGCACCCCAAGCGCATTGATGAACCAGCGCGCACGAAACTCACCGGCGGTGGTCTGAACCGCGACCAGCGCGCCGTCGCTCACTACTGCGTCGTGGATTTCGGCGTTAAGAAACAGCGAGACGCCGTTGGTAACGGCGTTCTCGGCCGCGGCGACGGTGCCACCAAACGGATCGATCACCCCGGCGGTTGGAGTCCACAAGGCACCGCTGACATCGGGAGTCAACAAGGGCTCCCGTCTTAATACTTCGGCTCGAGAAATGATCTCCAGACCGAGGATCTGATTCTCGGTTCCGCGCGCGAGGAGTTTTTCGAGTCCGGGCAGCTGCTCCTCTCCCAGGGCAATGATCATTGCACCGGTCCAGCGATGGCCAACCTCAAGCTCATGCACGAGATCGTGCCAGAGCTCGTTGCCACGCCGGTTCATCTCAGCTTTGAGCGATCCGGGCGACGGGTCGTGCCCCGAATGAAGAATTGCGCTGTTGGCGCATGAGGCGCCGGTACCAACATCGTTGGCGCGATCGACAAGGGCGACTCGCAGCCGATACCGTGAGAGCGCACGGGCGATCATGGCGCCCGCAATTCCGGCTCCCATCACTACGACATCATACTCTTTTGGCTGCACAGCGTTCTTCCTTCGGCGAGAACGTATCTCAGGTACGCGGTTTCAAATGCTCCTCCAGAATATCCCGTAGATGAACGTTTGTCAATATTTGCCGCACGTTTTCTCACTTGACAAGGTGCCGATCGGCGTTATGATGAGGCAATGAGACGGCCCGACCGCACCGCCCAGGAAGCTCTTGAGGTAGCAAAGCTCTACTTCTATTCCGGGCTGACCACCGAACAGATCGCCCGAGAGATGAAGGTATCCCGCCCAAAGGTGTCTCGACTGCTCACCTTCGCCAAAGAGAGCGGAATGGTCGAGATAACCATCCACGATACCGACCAGTCGATGGCACCCTTTGCGAGGGAGATACGCGACTGTTTCTCCCTGAACTCGGTGCAGGTGGTGCCCGTTCCTGAAGTGCTCGGTGAGGTACTCTGGCTTGAGCGCGTGGCCAAGCAGGCCGCAAGTTACCTGAACTCCATCCTGCAACCGGGAATGACGGTAGGTCTCGCCTGGGGCACTACGCTCAGCGCGGTAAGCGAGCACCTGATCCCCAAACAGGTGGGCAAGCTCAACTTTGTGCAACTCAACGGCTCGGGCAACACGTGGACCAACGACAACAGCTACGCCGCACGCATTCTGCAGAGCTTCGCGGATAACTACCAGGCGCGGATCTACCTCTTTCCCGTTCCAACCTTCTTTGACTATCGGGAGACCAAGGATGCAATGTGGCGGGAGCGGAGCATCCAGCGGGTTGTGCAGATGCAGAGTAACGCGGAGGTACTTCTGTACAGCATTGGATCGGTCTCGGCGGGCGTTCCGAGCCACGTGTACAGCGGTGGATATCTCGAGCCGAAAGACCTGAAGGAGCTCAAAAACCAGGGTGTGGTTGGAGACCTGGCCACGGTTTTCTACCGGGAGGATGGAAGTTACCAGAACATCTCCATCAATGCGCGAGCGAGTGGCCCGCCGCTCGATCTCTACCCCAAGGCTCGCCACTCGATCTGCGTGGTCTCGGGTCTGGCAAAGGTCCCGGGACTGATCGCGGCGCTGCGCGCCGGCTACATTCGTGACCTGATTGTCGACGAGCCCACCGCCCGCGATCTCATGGAGCGCATTTCAGATCACAACACCCGTACATCCGGAGGAACAGATGGCTCAACGGTACGTTCTCGCGTTTGACGCAGGCACCACCAGTAACCGGGCGATTCTCTTCGACCACGACGGCGCCATTGCCGGTGTCGCACAGCAGGAGTTTCCGCAGATCTATCCCAAGCCAGGTTGGGTCGAGCACGATCCAATGGACATCTGGGCAACCCAGAGCGGGGTGGCACGCCAGGTTCTGGAGAAGAACGGCGTGCGTCCGGACCAGATCGCAGCCATCGGCATCACCAATCAGCGCGAGACCACCGTTGTCTGGGACCGAGCGAGCGGGAAACCGGTCTGCAACGCCATTGTCTGGCAGGATCGGCGTACCGCCGGCATTTGTGACCGGTTACGCGAAGATGGCCTCACCGACTACGTGCGTGAGAGTACCGGATTGGTCATCGACGCGTATTTCTCGGGCACCAAGATCAAGTGGATCCTGGACAACGTCGAAGGGGTGCGTGCACAGGCCGAGCGCGGAGAGGTCCTCTTTGGCACCGTGGACACCTGGCTGATCTGGAACCTCACCCGGGGCGCCGTGCACGTAACCGACTACTCCAACGCATCGCGCACCATGCTGTTCAACATCCACACGCTCACGTGGGATCAGCGCCTGCTGAACGCGATGGGAATCCCCGAGGCGATGCTTCCGTCGGTCCGACCTTCCAGCGAGGTGTACGGACATACGCACGAAGCGACCTTCGGCGGAGCTCGCATCCCCATCGCCGGCGCCATCGGCGACCAGCAGGGTGCACTCTTTGGCCAGGCGTGCTTTGAAGCAGGAATGGCCAAGAACACGTACGGCACCGGAAGCTTTGTCCTGATGAACACCGGCTCCACACCGGTACCGTCGGAAACCGGTCTGCTGACCACAATCGCGTGGGGGCTGGCGGGCGGTGTGGAGTATGCGCTGGAAGGAGCCATCTTTGTGACGGGAGCGGCCGTGCAGTGGCTCCGCGACGAGATGCACGTGGTGAACGACGCACGGGACACCGAGTACTTCGCCGGGAAGGTCGAAGACACACACGGCGTGTACATGGTTCCCGCCTTCGCGGGTCTGGGTGCGCCATATTGGGACCAATACGCCCGGGGCGCGATTGTGGGACTCACCCGTGGTGCGGGAATGAACCATATCGTCCGAGCGACGCTCGAGTCCATCGCCTATCAGACTCGCGATGTGATCGAGTGTATGGAGCAGGACGCAACGATGTCCCTCAAGGAACTGAAGGTCGACGGCGGCGCCAGTGCCAATGGATTCCTGATGCAGTTTCAGGCCGACATGCTGGGTGTTCCGGTTCTCCGTCCTGCCATCATCGAAGCGACGGCTCGCGGATCATGTTTCCTCGCCGGACTCGCGGTCGACTTCTGGCAGGACAAGCGGGAGATCAGCGACAACCTCAGCATCGATACCACCTTCCAACCGACCATGGAGAGTGCCCGCCGTAACCGCCTTTACGCGGGATGGAAACGCGCGGTAGAGAAGGCCATGGACTGGGAGCAACCCGAGTAGCGCCGACACCCGTCCGGCGACCCTCGGCACCCCGGCGCCCTATGAGGCCGGATTTCTGCGAAGATCCGAGAGGCTGCGAAAGATCTCTTCGGTGGCGGTGCTCCGGTTGAGGGTGTAGAAGTGAATGCCATCCACGCCTTCCTGAAGCAGTTCGCGGCACTGCGCGAGGGTCCATTCCATGCCCGTCTTCGCGATCTCTCGATCGTCGGCACACTGCTGCATCCGGCGAAGGAACTCGGCGGGATACCGCGCGCCCAGGGCGAGTTCGGGGGTACGGCGAAAACTCTGAAGTGAGAGAAGTGGCATGAGCCCAGCCACGATCGGCACCGTGATCCCGGAGATCGCGCACCGTTCCCGGAAGTCAAAGAAATCTCGGTTATCAAAAAAGAGCTGCGTGCAGATGTAGTGCGCTCCCGCATCCACCTTTCGGCGCAGGTAATCGAGTTCCGCGATACGGTTGGGGGTCGCGGGATGCCCCTCGGGGAAACCGGCCACACCAATTCCAAATCCACGCGGATCCGGATGGGTCCCGCCCCGGTTGAACTCGACGATGGCCTGTACGAGGTCGGCCGCGTGGGGGAAATCTCCGGGATCGCACTCCTGGCCACGCGGAGGATCACCACCGAGCGCCATGACATTGCTGATATTGTGCTGGGCATATCCGGCGAGAATCCGGCTGATCTCGTCGCGGGTGTGGCAGACGCAGGTGAGGTGTGGGACGGGATCGAGCGGCGTTTCTTCGCGAACGCGCACCACCAGCTCGTGGGTCTTCTCACGAGTACTGCCACCCGCGCCATACGTCACCGACACAAAATCCGGTGACAGGTCCGCAAATCGCCGAATCTCGGCGAACAGTCCGGTCCACGCATCCGCGTTTCGCGGAGGGAAGAACTCGAAACTGAAGGTAGGGCGCCCTCGGGCAAAGATGTCGTCAATGTGCATGGTGGTCCCTGATCAAATCCGGATTCAACGGCAGCAAAAAAACGACCGCCCCACGGTTTCCCGGAAGGCGGTCGGCATGTGCGATTCGGGCGAAGCTCTACTTGGAGTAGAACTCGACCACGAGTTGCTCTTCGGCGATCGTCGGGATGACGTCGCGGGTCGGCAACACGGTAACCGTTCCTACCAGACCGTCGCGCTCGAGTGAGAGCCACGGTGGCACGGGACGACCGGTATTCTCAGCGAGAAGACGGCGAAGAAGATCCTTGGTGGCCTTCTTCTCACGCGAGGCAACGACATCCGAGGCACGAACCAGGGCCGACGGAACGGTAACCTTACGGCCGTTAAGATGAATGTGTCCGTGACTGACCAACTGCCGCGCCTGCGAACGGCTTGCCGCGAGGCCGAGACGGTACACCACGTTATCCAGTCGTCGCTCAAGAAGAATGAGCATGTTGTGACCGGTTACGCCCTTCATCGTCTTTGCCGCGGCAAACAGATTACGAAATTGCCGCTCCGAAAGTCCGTACGCAAATTTGATCTTCTGCTTTTCCATCAGCTGGCGACCGTACTCGGTCTGCCGCACCCTACCCTTCTTGGGCTCGCCGGGGCCGCTGGGTTTCTTCTTGAGAAGTCGATCGTATTTCGGGTTCCCGTAGATGTTGGTCCCCAACCGCCGTACAATCTTTCCTCTGGCGGTGCTATTCCTCGCCATTCACACGTCTCCTTATGCTGCCGGTAATGAGTACCGCATACGCTCGTCGTAGGTCGTTTAAACTACGCTACTTCCTGAAAAGTGTCAAGAACCGCCCTGCTTTCGACGGAACAGCCCAAAGAGCCCCGACAGCACTCCCTTCTTTTCCGCGGGCTTCTGACTTGGTGGTCCACTGCGCTTGGCAGTGCCCTGAGGCTTGGAACCGGCGGGCTTCGCGGCGCTCGAGGGTGCCGCGGCACGGGAGGAGGACTGTCGGCCTCCCCGATCATCGCCCCGGCTACCACCGTGAGAACCCTTCGCGCCGGCGTTACTTCCGGACTGCTGCTGCGGCGAACCGGCTCCCTGTTCCGCGGGACGCCGGCCCCGACTGCGGCGGCGCTTTCGCTTGGGTCCCGATGCGCCTTCCGGTCCACCGGACTGGCGATTCCCTGCCTCGGGGGACGGGGAACGATTCCCTGCGTCGGAAGCGGGGGGCCGATGCCCGTCGCTTCGAGCGCCACTTCCGGCCCCGGTCGACTCTGCGGGGGCAAAATCTTCACCGTATTTGTCGCGATAGTAGGCAAGCCGATCCGAAACCGGCTCACTCGGTTTCGGCCGTCCCGCACCGCGCGGACGCCGCGGTCCACGCTCCGGCCGAGGCTCGCTGCGGTGTGCGCCGTGGCCACCGTGCGCCGGATGTTCACCGCGCGGAGTGCGGTGACCGGGGCGGCCGGACCTCGTCGGGTGAGGGGCGCCGGCGCGGGTGCGCTGGTCTCGAGCAACCACGATGCGCTGGCCCGAGCTCTTGTCTTCACCGAGGTCTTCGTCGCTGTGCCGGACGATCGGGATCTTCATCCCGATCAGCTCCTCGATCGCTTCAAGGCCAAATACAAACCGTTCACACGCAAGGCTCACCGCCTTGCCCTGCTTCCCGGCTCGTGCCGTGCGGCCGATGCGGTGCACGTAGTTTTCCGGATCTTCAGGGATATCATAGTTAATGACCAGGTCGAGGTCATTCACGTGCAGTCCACGCGCGGCGACGTCGGTAGCCACCAGCACTTCGATCTCGCCGGCCTTCAGCTCGTCGATCAGCCGCAGACGCTGTCGCTGCGGAAGATCTCCGATGATGAAACGGCTTTTGTAGCCGTTGATCTCAAGGCGACGGGAGATCTCCTCGCACATTCGTTTGGTGTTGGCAAAGACCAGCGAGGTCTCGGGCTTTTCGCGCTCCAGGATCCCCAGGAGCATCCCGAGCTTTTCGTTCATCGCGACGTGGTAGAGCTCCTGCGTTACCGTCTCAACGGTCATCTGCTCCGGCGTTACAATGACCTCAACCGGATCGCTCATGTACTTCCACGCAATGTTGAGTACGCGGGTACTCATGGTCGCGCTGAAGAGCATGACCATGCGGTCCTTGGCGGGAAGCCGGCGGAAGACCTGCTGGATGTCAGGGTAAAACCCCATGTCGAAAAGGCGGTCGGCTTCGTCGATCACCACAAAGCGAACGTCCTGGAAGCCGAGCTTTCCCGATTTGACGAAGTCAAGCAACCGGCCGGGCGTCGCGATAAGGATCTGCGCCCCGTCGCGGATTGCCTCTTCCTGTTTGACGTACCCTACGCCGCCGTAGAAGCAGGCGGTACCAAACGGAAGGTGCTTCCCGAGCGTGATCGCTTCCTGCTCGATCTGGACGGCCAGCTCGCGGGTAGGGGCAAGAATCAGCGCCTTGCCACCGGCAAACTCGGGCTTCAGAAGATGATGGAAAATGGGGATGAGAAAGGTCGCGGTCTTCCCGGTGCCGGTCTGTGACTGTACGGTCACGTCACGGCCGGTCAGGCTGTGCGGGATGGTTCTTGCCTGTACCTCGGTACACTCAACAAAGCCCGCATCGTCAATTCCTTTTTGTACATCCGGATGCAGTTCAAGTTCATGGAATCTCATTGGCTACAACATACTGTACGAGAAGAAAAAAGACAATCGGTCGACTCAGCGGACCCGACCGTTGGCCAGCAGCTGGTCGAGGTTGATCTCGGAGTATTCCTTGATCACCTGATCCGCGTTGGGAAGCTGATCCGCGTCGCCCACCCCCACGGCGTGCATGCCGGCGGCGAGCGCGGCTGCAATTCCGCTCTCCGCGTCCTCAAAGACCACGCACTGTTTGGTCGGGAGATTCCCCAGCCCTTCGTTGCAGAGCTGAAAGATCTGCGGATCGGGCTTGGTTCGCGTGAGGTCGTGGCCAGTCACCACCGCGTCAAAGAGCTCCTTGATGGAGAGGGCGGTCAGCACCCGGTCGGCGTTTTTGCTGGAGGAGCCCAGCGCCGTGGCGACGCCGCGATCGCGCACCCGCTTCACAAACTCCACGGCACCAGGATAGAGATCCTCATCGCTGATGTCGTCGAGCAGCGTCTGGTAGTAGCGGTTTTTGCGATCGGCAAACTCCGCCTTCCGGTCATCCGAGACTTCGAGGCTGTTGTGGTCGAGGATGATCTGAAGCGACTGCATCCGCGAGACCCCGCGCAACTGGTGGTTGAGGGTCTCGTCAAATTTCCAGCCCTCTTCGTCGGCGAGTTTCTTCCAGCCGAGATAGTGATAGCGATCGGTGAATACAATCACCCCGTCGAGGTCAAAAATGCACGCTTTGATCATGGCGATCCTCCTTCGATGTGCTCTCCGGTGATCGACGAGTCCGCTACGCCGTCCCGCCGCCCTGTTCGATTTTGGCCCAACTGTCGCGAAGCGAAACCGTCCGATTGAAGACGGGACGTTCCGGCGAACTGTCGCGCGAGTCCGGGCAGAAATATCCCTGCCGCAGGAATTGAAAGGTGGTGCCGGCCGTGGCTTCCCGCAGCCCCGGTTCCACCTTGCAGCCGGTAAGCACCTGCAGCGACTGCGGGTTCAGAAAAGACTTGTAGTCCACATCTTCCCGCGCAGCCTGGTCGGACGGGTTCTCCACGGAGAAGAGCCGATCGTAGAGGCGAACCTCCGCATCCACCGCGTGTGCGGCCGAAACCCAGTGCAGGGTCCCCTTCACCTTGCGCCCGTCGGGGGTGCTTCCACCGGCCGATTCCGGATCGTAGGTGCAGCGAAGCTCCGTGACCGCGCCGGTGACGGGATCCTTCACCACGTCGGTGCAGGTGATGTAGTAGGTGTGCTTGAGACGCACTTCGGAGCCCGGGGAGAGGCGGAAGAACTTCTTCGGCGGGTCTTCGCGGAAGTCATCGCGCTCGATGTAGAGCTCCCGCGTGAACGGCAGCATCCGCGTTCCGGTTGTCGGGTCTTCCGGGTTGTTCTCCGCCTCGATCTGCTCGACCTTCCCCTCGGGATAGTTCTCGATCACCACCTTGATGGGATCGAGCACCGCCATCACGCGCGAAGCGCGGCGGTTGAGGTCTTCTCGCAGGTGAAACTCCAGCATCGCAATGTCGATCTGGCTGTTGGTCTTGGAGACGCCAATCGCGCGGCAGAAGCTGCGGATCGCCTCGGGCGGATAGCCGCGGCGGCGCATTCCACAGATGGTGGGCATGCGCGGATCGTCCCAGCCGGAGACGTGGCCTTCGCGCACCAGCTCCAGCAGGCGGCGCTTGCTCATGACGGTGTAGCCGATGTTCAAACGGGCAAACTCGATCTGCCGCGGCCGGTTGGGCACCGCGGCCCCCAGGGCGTCGAGGCACCAGTCGTAGAGCGGCCGATGGTTCTCAAACTCGAGCGTGCAGATTGAGTGCGTGATGCCCTCGATCCAGTCCGACTGCCCGTGTGCCCAGTCGTAGGTCGGGTAGATGCACCAGGCGTCGCCGGTATTGGGATGATGCTGCCGCCGGATGCGGTAGAGCACCGGGTCGCGCATGGTGATGTTGGGGGCTGCCATGTCGATTTTGGCACGCAGCACCTTGCTCCCGTCGGGGAACTCCCCTGCCCGCATGCGGCGAAAGAGGTCGAGGTTCTCTTCCACGGAACGATCGCGAAACGGACTGTTGCTGCCCGCCTCGGTGGGCGTCCCCCGGGTTTCGCGGATCTGGTCGGCGCTCAGCTCGCACACGTAGGCGAGGCCCTTCTGAATGAGGGTTTCGGCAAACTGGTAGAGCTGTTCGAAGTAGTCTGAGGCGTAGTAGAGGCCGTCCCACTCGAAGCCGAGCCACCGAACGTCTTCCTGGATGGACTGGATATACTCCATCTCTTCTTTCTCGGGGTTGGTGTCGTCAAAGCGGAGGTTGCACTTCCCGCCGTACTGCTCGGCGATGCCAAAGTTGAGCACGATGGACTTTGCGTGGCCAATGTGGAGATAGCCGTTGGGCTCCGGTGGGAACCGGGTGTGCACCCTGCCCTCGTAGGTTCCGTCGACCATGTGCTGATCGATGATCGCCCGGATGAAGTCCGCTCCCGCGGAATCGCGTGCTGAGTCGTGGGTTGATTCGCTGTTCATGCTGGTCTCACTTGTTATTCGACAGTGCCCCATGAAGGGGAATCGGTCAAGGGGGTTGTGGGAGCCGGCGCGGGGCCGGCGCGAGGGACGTCCCGCGTTGCCTCACAGATCGTTCAGGAAGCGTTGCAGATCCGTGTCCCAGGTGTGGACCTCCGTTCCGGTCTCTTCCCAGTCGACCGTGGGGTTCCACGGCGGTCCGGATTCCTGGCGCAGGAGGATCGACACCGTGATGAGCAGATCGGGCGAGATGACCGCGGCCGCGGACTGCACCAGCGTAGACGCGTTGTCTCCCCGTTTGCGATCCAATCCGATGCGGATTGAGTCGCGAATCGTCCACGACCGGGTATCCAGGACGTGGATATCGTAGGCGGAGTCCGTGAACGAATCGCCGGACTCGTCCAGAAAGGTCACCAGCAGGTCGATTCCATCAGCAAAGGCAATCCTCCCAACGGCGTACCCGTCGGGTGAAAAGCGATAGTCAAACCCAAAGGCGGGGGCAACCGAGCGCGGAAGGCGCCGGTATGGAATCCGGTCGGATTTTCCGGGAAAGGTCTCGGGTGTCGCAAAGGGGAGCGGCAGCAGCTCGGAGAAGGTCTGCGTAACGAGGCGCCGCTCGGCTTCACTGAGATCACGGGCGGTCGCCGACATCGGGACGATCAGGGCGACGAGAGTTGCCAGGCCAAGGGTGAAGCGGATCAGCGGAATACGGCTACGGGTCGGACGAGGGACGGGGGACGGGCTCATCGGGTGCCACCTCCTTCACGGTGTTGCACGGCATGGTACCGGGGAGGACGGCGTATGGCAAGCCGAGATTTCCACGAACGCGCTTGACGGCATCGGCGACACTTGCTATATTGAGTTTATGAAGTTAGTGAACGTTAACTACTATTGTCCTGCAAGGACTCCGGAGCCCTCTTGATGCCGGTGCTGACCAGCCGACAGAACGAAATCATTGAGGCGGCAATTCGAATCATCTCGCGAAAAGGAATTCAGGAGTTCACCATCCGGAGCCTGTCGCGGGAGCTCGGGATTTCGGAACCTGCCATCTACCGCCACTTCGAAAGCAAGACCGACATCCTCGCTGCGTTACTCGAGTTTCTTCACGCCGATACCATTGCGACCTTCGACACGGTCAGCGGCGACGGCCCCGCGCTGGCGCAGCTTGAACAGTACTTCTCGCTGCTGTTTCTGCGACTGCAAGAGCGACCCGCGGTGGCGGCGGTGGTGTTTTCCGACGAGGTGTTCCTGAACGAGGAACGGCTGGCCGCCACCGTGCGGGCGCTGGTGGAGCTGACCATCGACAACACCACCCGACTGCTGACACACGCAAAACAAAACGCCGAGATTCCCGCCGACGTGGATGAATACGACCTGGCGACCCTTCTCTCCGGCGGCGTCCGCTTGCTGGTACGCCGCTGGCACATGGATTCGGGGTCCTGGAACCTGTGCGAGCGAGGGAGCCGTGTGATTCAGACCTTCATCAGACTGATCGATATCCGGACATGAACGCCGGCGGAATTGGGGAACGGGTGCGCCTTCGCCTGAAAGTTAGCGAACGTTACCTAACAGAATAGGCAGAAGAACGGTAGGAGGCGATGTGAGAACCTTCTGATGGGCCTCGTACGTGCAGCGATCATTTCAGCGCTACCGGCACAGCCGGTTCCTCTGCCCGAGGGCGAGGTGATTGAACGGCCTCATCCCTTCGGTTAAATGAGCGCTACGCCTGCACCATCACGCGTATCAGATACGAGTACGCGACAGGAGAACGATGATGAAACACCGAATTTTCGCCGCAGTTGCGGTGCTGTTTGTTGCCGCGGCGGCGATTCTGATACCGGCGGTAGTGCTGCCAAGACTGCAGAGCCGGCCCGGTCGCACAGACCGGCGCGCCGAAGAGATCGCAACGGGAATACCGGCAACCGAACAGGCGATCGGGGTCCTGACCGAGGAGAGCCGCATCGAAACCCTGAGGTCGTACGTTCGCCTTCCGGCCGAGATCAAGGCGGCAACCAGCGTCGAGGTGTTCGCCGATACCGGCGGCACACTCAGAGCGGTATCGGTTCAGGTCGGAGAACGGGTTACCTCCAACCAGATCCTGGCCCACGTTGATCCATCCAGACCCGGAAGCCGATTTGAGCCCAGTCCGGTTCGTGCGCCGGTCGCAGCAACGGTCACCGGGGTACATCGGGACATCGGCGATCGCATCGCCACCAGCACCCCGCTGTTCCGTCTGGAGACACTGTCTGATCTCGAGATCGTTGTGTCGGTGCCGGAGCGATATCTGGCGGCGGTCCATTCGCGCACGACCGCCGACCTGAGCGTCGCGGCTCTTGGAGATCGGTCCGTCGGACTGGAGATCAAACGCATCAGCCCGGTACTCGACCCGGTTCGACGCAGCAAGGAGGTGACGTTCCGGCCGGGGGCAACCGCCCGTGGAATCGAGCCGGGCATGTTCGGGGAGGTAAGACTGTTGATTGTCGAGCGTCGTGATGCGCTCACCGTACCCACGGTGGCCCTGCTCACCCGGGACGCAAGGGAGGTGGTCTACGTTGTCGAAGACGAATGGGCCGTCGAGCGCCAAGTGCAGACCGGTCTCATCGTCTCCGGACGGGTCGAGATCACCGCCGGACTGAACCCGGGAGACGTCGTCGCGGTTTCCGGCCACCAGCAGCTCGAAGACGCAAGGGCTGTGCGCTCGGGAGGCGGTCAATGAGTGTTACCCGCACCATATTCAACCGGCCGGTCACCATTCTGGTGCTCTTTGTGACCCTGACCGGACTTGGACTGTTCAGTGCGCTGTCGATGCCGGTGAACCTCTTCCCCGAAGTCGAACTGCCCATGATCACGGTTTCCACGGTCTACCCGGGCGCGGGCCCGAGTGAAATCGAACGCCTGGTCACCAGACCCCTGGAGAGCTCGCTCGCGAACATCGGCGGCATCGAATCAATGACCTCCACGTCAACCGAAGGGGTGAGCCGGGTCATGATCAAGTTCAACTGGGATGTTGACCTGACCGAGGCCTCCAACGAGATCCGCGATCAGCTGGACCGGGTGCGATCCGAACTTCCGACGGGCATACAGTCCCCTCGCATCATGAAATTCGATCCATCGTCGATGCCGATCCTCGGCATCGCGGTTCGGGGAAACCGCTCCCTCGAAGAACTGCGCGCCTTGTCCGAGGACCGGATCGACTGGCGCCTCGAGCAGATCCCCGGTGTCGCGCAGGTTTCGACCCAGGGGGGACGCGACACCATCGTTGGAGTGGAAATCGAACAGAACCGACTCGAGGCATTCGGATTCACGGTCACGCAGGTGGCCGAGATGATCGGAGCACACAACATCGAAGGCGCCGGCGGCAGCGTCGATGAGGACTCCCGCAGCCTGCTGGTGCGCACCGCCGGCGAGTTCACCGATCTCGACCAGATCTCGCAGACGGTGATCGGGTTTCGCGCCGGCCGTCCGGTGATGCTGCACGAAATCGCCGAGGTGGAACTGCGCCTCGACGATCCCGACGAACTGGTCTATATCAACGGTGAGCCGGCCATCTATCTGTCGGTACAGCGCGAGAGCGGCTCCAACTCGGTCGACGTTGCCGAACGAGTGCGAGCCGA
The DNA here is from genome assembly GCA_007130025.1 of Spirochaetales bacterium. Taxonomy (GTDB): domain Bacteria; phylum Spirochaetota; class Spirochaetia; order DSM-27196; family PWMO01; genus PWMO01. Next base: position 31,803 of record SLTF01000184.1, read on the forward strand.
GCTTGGCAG
>SLTF01000131.1 GCA_007130025.1 Spirochaetales bacterium
CGCTGGTGCCCGGTGAGGTACGAATCCCCGTCTACGCGGTGATCATCGCCACCTTCGTCACCATTGCGGACCTGGTGCTGCGCGCCTTCTTTCCGCCGCTGTCGGTGTCGCTTGGACCCTACGTGCCGCTCATCGTGGTGAACTGCATCATCATGGGTCGCATCGAGGCCTTTGCCACCCGCAACGGCCCGCTGCCGTCGGTGGTGGACGCTCTGGGGATGGGGGCGGGATTTACGCTGAGCCTCATGGTGCTGGGCGCCGTGCGCGAGATCTTCGGCAACGGATCGATCTTTGGGTTTGATCTCTTTGGCCCGAGCTTCAATCCGGTTCTGGTGATGATCATGCCGGCGGGCGCCTTTCTCACCCTGGGCGTGCTGATGGCGATCTTCAACGCGGTCAAAGAGGGCAGCAAAACCGTGCTGATCTCGGCCGAGAAACCGGTGGAGGCCTGAGATGCATTTCGTTCTGCTCATCATTTCCGCCGCGGTGGTAAACAACTTCGTGCTCACCTATTTTGTGGGCGTCTGTCCCTTCATCGGAGTCTCCAAGAAGATCGACTCGGCGCTCTCCATGGGCATCGCGGTTACCTTTGTGATGACCATCACCGCCACGGTGACCTGGCTCATCAACCGCTACATTCTCATTGGGCTGGGGCTGCCCTTCCTGGAGTACGTTTCCTACATCGTGGTCATCGCATCGCTGGTACAGTTTGTGGAGATGTTCATCAAGAAAACCTCGCCCGCGCTCTACCGGACGCTCGGCATCTTTCTGCCGCTGATCACCACCAACTGCGCCATCCTCTTTGTGGCGCTGCTCCTGACCATGCGCGAGTATGGCTTCCTGGAGTCGATTGTCTTTGGCATCGGCGGCGGTCTCGGGTTTACCCTGGCGATCGTGATCATGGCCGGCATCCGCGAGCAGCTGGAAGTGGCCGACATCCCCAAGCCGTTCCAGGGCGCGGCCATCACGCTGATTGTGGCGGGCATCATCGCCCTGTCGTTCATGGCCTTCGCCGGCATGGTCTCGGTGTGAGGAAGGAGTCTCTGATATGATGATAGTCATTGCCGCGGCGGTCATGGGCGCGATCGGCCTGATCTTCGCGATATTCCTGGTGACGGCAAACTCCCGGTTTGCCGTTGAAACCGATCCGCGCATCGCCAAGCTGGAAGAGACCCTTCCCGGCGTCAACTGCGGCGGCTGCGGGTACGCGTCGTGCGCGGCCTACGCCGAGGCGGTGGCGCAGAACGGAGAGAAAATCGACCTCTGCGTGGTGGGCGGCGAAGAGACCACCCGCGAGGTGGCCCACGTGATGGGCGTCAAGGTCTCCGACGAGCAGAAAGACAAGCTTGTGGCCGTGGTCTTCTGCCAGGGCGACTCGGAAGCGTCTGCTTTCCCCGGCGTCTACAAGGGCATTCCCGACTGCGCCGCGGCGGTCTACTCGCAGGATGTGGCCAAGCGCTGCAAGTACGGCTGCGTGGGCCTCGGCAGCTGTGTGACCGCCTGCCCCTTCGACGCCATCCATCTGAGCCCCACGGGCATTCCCTTTGTGGACGCCGAGAAGTGTACCGCCTGCGGAAACTGCGTGACCGCCTGTCCGCGCAACCTGATCGAGATTCATCCGCTGAAGCACGACGCGTTCGTCTACTGCAAGTCGCTCGACCCCGGGCCCATCGCGCGCAAGGTGTGCAAGAAGGCGTGCATCGCCTGCAGCCTCTGCGTGAAGGCGGCCGTGGCGGACGAGAACCCCGACGCAGTTGCCGTGTCAAACAACCTTGCCCGCGTCAATACCGAGAACTACACGGCCAAACCCGAGTACGGTGCCAAGTGCCCCACCGACTGTTACGCCTCCAACCGCAACAGCGTTCGAAAAGACGAGGTCATGGCGCGGCAGGCGGCGGCCCGCGAGAAGAGCGCGGTCGAAGCGTGAGGGTGACGGCGTGATTGAAGAGTACGGCTACGTTGAGCGGGTAGGGGACGACGGCACCGAGGTGCGCATTGCAACCCCCGCCGCCTGCGAACGGTGCGGCATCAAGGACGCCTGCCACGCGGCGGGCAAAGTGGTGACGGTGCCGGAAGTGCTGGCGCTGCGGCGCGAACAGCCGGTGCGCCTTCGCATGGTGGACGTCTCGATTCTGAGCGCCACCCTGGTGATCTACGGCATTCCCTTCGCGGCGCTGTTGGTGGGCCTCTTCGGCTCCTACTTCACCTTCCTGGCGTCCGCCGGAGAAGACGCGCGGATTCTGCTCTCCTTTGCGATTGGCGCGGCGCTGCTGGTTCTGTCGGGCTTCGTGGTGGCCCGGCTCGATCGGCGCATGGAGGGGCGGGTACGCTACATCGTGGAACCGGTTCCGCACATCCCGGAGTACTGAGCCTTCCCATGTCGATCACGAGTCTGGATACGCTTCTCACGCTCTATCGTCTCAAGGATGAGACTCGCACCGGCTGGGAGATCCGCGGCGTGGTGGACCCCGAGTCAGTGGCCGACCACAGCTGGGCAACGGCCCTGCTCTGCCTGCTCTACGCCGACGAGGCGGGAGTAAACCGCGACCACGCGGTGACCATGGCGCTAGTTCACGATCTGGCCGAGTCCATAACCGGAGATGTCGCTACCCGCGTCCACGACGCCGACCGCGCCGTGAGCGTCGCAGAGAAGCAGGTACGCGAGCTCGCGGCGATGGACCGCCTGACCCCCGAGCCGCACGCCGTGCGCGCACTCTGGGAAGAGTACGAGGCCGCCGAGACCGACGAGGCCCGCTTTGTGCGCGATATGAACCTGGTGGACATGTGCCTGCAGGCGCTCTGCTACGAGCGCGAGCGCCGCTACGACGC
>SLTF01000005.1 GCA_007130025.1 Spirochaetales bacterium
AAGCGTCGAGATCGTGATTGTGGACGATGGGAACGCAGGCGTTGACACCAACACCATTGAGCAGATTGCAGCTGGTGATCCTCGCGTGCGGTTGCTGCGCCTGCCCCGTCGTTCCGGGCAGCGCCTTGCCACCATTACCGGAGTGAAAGCCACCGTGGGTCGTTGGGTCGTTACGATGGATGACGACGGTGAACACCCGGTGCCCGCGATTCCACGGATGATTAAGAAACTCGAGTCGGGGGCAAATCTGGTATACTGTCGCGTGCACACCACCCCACCCGACTCCCGAACCGCACGGATGAAACCGTTGCGATCGGCCGGATATGCCGCGGTGCGACGAATCGGAACCACAATGAACAACCTTCTGTTCTTCCTCTGCCTTCGAAAACCGTTCCGCGTACCCGTCGGGAGTTTTCGGGCCATGGACGGGGCACTGGCTCGACGCGCCGTCGCCTATTCCTGCCGGTATCCCTATCTCTCGGCGATGCTTCTCCGGTTACGGCCGCGCGTTGCGGTGGTTCACGCTCGGGCACCAATTCTTCCAGACGCTATGCCCCGCCGTTACGCTGTGAGAGATCGAATCGCGGTTTTCATCCCCCTCGCGTGGCATTGGGGCCCCGCGCGCTGTTTCACGCAGCGATGAAACAGCGGCACCTTCTGGTCCTTGGAGGATCTGCCGGACAGCATAACCTCATCCGGCGCGCGCGAGCCGATGGGTTCCTGGTAACCGTTGCCGACGTGAACCCGCACGCCGTAGCAGTGGCTGATGCGAACGCATTCGTGAACGTCTCCACCTTTGACGTCCCCGGAGTGACTGAGGCAGCCCGTCGCCTCAGGTGTGATGCCGTTGTTGCGGTGGGTTCGGATCAGCCGGTGTACACCGCCGCGGTTGCTTCAGCCGAACTCGGACTGCCGTTTCCGCTCGCTCCGGACGTCGCGCTTCGGGTCACCAACAAGCGGGAAATGAAGCGAACGCTCACCGATGCCGGAATCCCGGTTGCCCCGTGGCGCATTCTCCACCGTGGTGATACCTCGGCGGCGTTGGGCGGGCTGGCCCCAGGCTTCGTCATCAAGCCGGTGGACAGCCAGGGCCAGCGCGGCATTGCTCTTCTTCCCGATGCCGATGCAGTGATGAACCACCTTCCGCGCACCCTCGAGCACTCCCGTTGTGACTACGCCATCGTTGAAACCTACTACCCATCTACCGAGGTAACCGTCTCGGGTTGGGTACGCTCTGGACGGACTCATATCTTTGCCGTCACCGACCGCGTCACCATGCCCAGCGCGACCAGCCTAGGGGTCTGTCCGGGACACCGGTATCCATCCGCCCATGCCGCAGGACACCACGACGAGGTCCGGGAGATAACCCGGGCCACCGTCGACGCGCTCGGGATCCCGGAGGGCCCGATCTACTTCCAGCTGTTGATTGGCGATCAAGGAGTCAGAGTGAACGAGGCGGCCTGCCGTCTTGGCGGCGCCTACGAAGATGAATCAATTCCACTCGTCAGCTCGGTCGATCTGATCGCGCTGCAGCTGTCGCTCTGTCGGGGCGATCTTCCCGAGCTTCCGCATGAACCATCCCCAACCCATCCGGTTGGGACTAACCGGGCGTTTCTGGTTCCCCTGCTCTTCTGCCAACCCGGAACACTCACCGGATACCATGGTCTTGAGCGAATTGCGACGGTTCCCGGTGTTCACACCATCTGCATGCTACTGCCAATTGGTACTGTGGTGGGCCCCATGACAAACTCGACGCAGCGCGCCGGCTACGCGGTGATCGCCGCCCCCGATATCGGTGCGGTGAATCAAGCGCTTTCGCATCTGTTTTCAGAGCTCATCATTGAAGGAGATCAGGGAGAAAATCTCCTGATGGACACCGAAGCGCTCTGTCGGCATCCGGGAGTGGACCGATGACACACCACCTCCCAACGGCCGGCGTGAGACACGTCGCGGCCGCGATACTGGTGGTACTGTTCCTCATGTCCTGCGGAGGCGATACCCAACCGCGAGCTGCGCGTGGTGACGCGCCGGTGCTCCGGATCGCCGAGCAGTTCGGGCTCGCCTATGCGCCTCTGGTGCTGGCACGCCGGCGCGGGTACGTGGAGGACGAGCTTCCCGGTTACTCGGTCGAGTGGTCGCGGATGGGAAATGCGACGGCGATTCGCGAAGCGATGATTGCCGGACGGCTCGACATCGGGTTCATGGGGATCCCACCGTTTCTGATTGGCGTGGACCGGGGAACGCCGTGGAAGGTGTTCTGTGCCCTTGCCCGCATGCCCATGGGATTGGCAACCACCCGGGCGGACCGTAACACGTTCACCGATCTGGATGACAGCGATCGCATCGCGGTGCCACAACCAGGGAGCATTCAACACATCCTGCTCGCGATGGCGGCCGAGCGCGATTTCGCCGATGCCGCCCGCTTTGATGAACGACTCGTGACCCTCGCCCATCCGGATGCGACAAACGCCCTCCTCTCGGGAGCCGCGGTAACCGCCTACTTCGCACCTCCGCCGTTCCTGCAGCGGCTCACCGCAGAGCCCGGAGTCAGGGTGCTTCTGACCGGAGATGAGGCGTTTGGAGGACCGTTTACCTTCATTGTCGGCGTGAGCGCTTCGGGCGATCATCCGTCGGAACTGGTGCGCACGGCAGTGGTGCGCGCGTTGGATCGTGCCGCCGAGGCCCTGCGGAACGACCCAACCGCGATAGCCGACCTCGCACGTGCGTTCGATATGCCGGCTCAAGAGTTACACGAACAACTCTTGACCGATGGGGTTGCGTTTGGCGGTACGGTTCACGGCGTCGGCCGGTTTGT
>SLTF01000462.1 GCA_007130025.1 Spirochaetales bacterium
CCACCCGCTGCGTCAGGAGCGGGCCAACAAGACAGGTGATGAAGATCAGCACAATCACCGCGTCCACCACTATGTCGTCAAAGACGCCGGCGTCACGTGCAGTGATGGTCACCGCGAGCGTTGCCGCGGCCTGCGGAATGGTCAAACTGAAGAGCAGGAGCCGATCGCGCCATGAGTATTTAAACCGGGAACCTACCGCCCACGTCGCGGACGCCTTGCCCACCGCTACCATCCCAAGCAGCATGAAGGCGATCACCCATACCCGTACGGATTCGGTAAACACTGAGATCTCGAGCAGCGTGCCGGTGGAGACGAAAAAGAAGGGAATGAACAACATCCGCCCCACGAATCCCACGTGTTCACGCAGGACCTCGCGACGGGACATGATCGGGTTCAGACAGATACCCGCCAGAAACGCCCCCAGAATTTTCTCGGTACCGATCAACTCCGTGATTGACGCGAGGACAAGCAGAACCACCAGGACATAGAGGGCCTTCTGGGCCTGGGACGCCTTTCGCGACACTATCCAGCGGCTCAATCTCGGAATGACCACCAGGGACGCGCCCACCACGATCGCCAGAAGCCCAAGCGGCATGAGCGATTCCAGCGGATGTGTCGCAACGTCCGCCGAGCGGACCTGTATGACAACGGCCAGAAGCACAAGCGCGAGCGTGTCGGTGATCAGTGTGCCGCCGATGGCGGCAACTACCGAGCGGCGTCGGACAAGGCCAAGTTTTTCCACCACCGGGTAGGCGAGCAGGGTATGCGAGCTGATGACGGTACCAAGCAGCAGGGCGCCGGCCCAGCCCCAACCCATCAGCAGGGCCGCACCCATCGCTGGGATCAGCGAGAAGAGAAAGGAGCCAAGTCCAAACAGTACCGTTTCGCGGGGGTGGGTCTTCAGCGTGGAAAAGTCAATCTCCGTCCCTGCCATGAACATCACGTAGATGAGCCCGATCGATCCCAGCAGTTCAAGCATCGGTTCGCGAGCAAGAACGTTCGCTCCGCCGGGCCCAAGGAACATCCCAATGAGCAGAAGGCCAATGAGACCTGGAAGGTGGAGTCGTTCTACCGTCAGCTGCACGACGAGGGAGACCGAAAGAAGGAGGGTGAACAGCAGAACCGGATCCGTCACGGGAAACGTCATCAAAGTGTCCGTGTAGGCCTTACCCTTCGCCCTGTTCGCTTCGTACGCGCAGCGCGGGTGCAATCCCCGTCTTGTCCTGCCCCATGTAGAGCGTCACGTGCGGGAAGGGGATTTCGATCCCCCGCTGGTCGAAGGCGCGTTTCAGGCGGCGGTTGAACTCGCGTCCGATCTCCCACTGTTTGATGGGCATGGTCTTGGTGCGCGCCTTGATGATGATCGCGGAGTCGGCAAACTCGTCGAGGCCGAGGATCTCGATCGGTTCCAGAATCGATTCGCCGAAGGCGGGATCTCCACGCAGCTCTTCGTCCACCGATCTGATGACCGAGATCACCTCGTCCACGTCTTCGCGGTAGGCCACGCCGATGTCGAAGACGTAGCGGGAGTAGTCCTTGGTCATGTTGGTGACCACGTCGATGCTTCCGTTTCGCACGAAGTGCACGTTACCCGCCAGATCGCGCAGCACCACCAGGCGCAGCGTCACCTTCTCCACCAGGCCGCCCTTGCCGGCAATCTGCACCACGTCGCCCACGCGGATCTGGTCGTCCAGCAGGATGAAGAATCCGTTAATCACATCCCGCACCAGGCTCTGGGCGCCGAAGCCAACCGCCAGGCCGAGAACACCGGCCGCAGCCAGAATCGGTCCGATGGCGATGCCCAGCTGCCCAAGAATGATCACCATGGCGATCGAGAAGAGCACAATGTTGACCAAGGATTTGATGGTGGACTTGAGCGTCTCGGTCCGTTTGGCCCGCTCGGGGTCGCTTCCCTTCGCGACGCGCCCGATGGTCCGGTTGATCCCCATATGAATGACGCGAGTCGCAATGGTCATGGCGATGATGACAACGACAATTTGCAGCCCACTGGTGATTGCCCAGCTGCCGACTTCTTCCAGGTACATTTGGATATTCATTATCTCACAAACGTACTGAAAAACCTGAGATCCGGCAACGCCGAGCCTCGGCGCCGAAATCAGATGTAGCGAATGTCGGGGATGTTGTTCATCACCAGGAGGGCCGCGCCGAGGCCCGAAGTGGTACGTCGCAGCGACGGGAGATAGGTCTTCGCCGGGGCCTGCTCCGGCTTCGCCATCCCCAGAACCACCAGCGCAGCGTCGGCGGACTCGCGGGCAAGCACGTCGGGAATGGGGGTATCGTCGGAGTTTACCACCACGGCGGTGGCCGCCTGCATGCGCAGGCTTCTCAGGCTCTCCCGGAGGCGTTCTTCGGCTTCGTTTACCGACCGATGATCGGAAACAATCGTCTTGAGCTGGATGATCGTCCGCCTCCCGGATGCGCCCGCCAATAGATAGGCGAGGATGAGCATTAATCGTACGTTGTTCTCCTGACCACCCCACCAGACGATGATGGGACCATCGATCGACATCCACGGTTGCGGGCCCTTCTTCATCAGGATCACGTTGCGCTGGATGGAACTCAGGTGGGTGAGCATCCGGGCGTACTCCTGATCCATTCTCGAAAGACTCGGAAGCCCGGCCATGACCGTGTTGTAGGAGCCCGCTGCAAACCCCGCCGACTGCGCGGCAACCACCACCCCTTCGTGGAAGTCGTTGGTCTCTACAACGTGAGAGTAGACATTGGGCTGCACCAGCTCGCGGACAAACTCATCAAGACTGCTCCGCAACGCGTCACGCCGCGTCTGGTCG
>SLTF01000304.1 GCA_007130025.1 Spirochaetales bacterium
TTCAGCGGGCGGGGGGCCGTTCCATAAGGTCGCCGACGGCGTCGGCAATGCGCTGCCATCCGGCGTCGCTCTGGATGTCCACGCCGTTGAAGACGGGAACCGTGTCCGAGCGGAGCGTGAGGTAATAGACGCCCGCGGTCACCAGGGCGAGCAGCGCGTGAACGTCGACCTCATCGCCGGGACGGGCGGCGGCGAGAAACTCCTGGAAGCGCCGAGTCTGCTCCAGACCAATCTGCTCGCGACTCTCGCACAGAGCGGTCGTCAGCTCGTTCTCCGCGGAGAGCTCCCACACCAGCAGACGCTTCATCAAATCATCGCGCGTAACCATCTCTCGAAGCGCCATAACCGTGCTGCGGAGAACCCGGCCCGGGGTCGCGTCGGCGCCCAGCCGCCTCGTCAGGCCGGCGGCGAGCTCCGGATCGAAGCCCTTCAGCTCCTCGGCCACGGCCCGCAGAAGCCCGGTGTAGTCGCCGAAGTAGCGGTAGATGAGTACCTTGCTCACCCCCGCCCGCTCGGCAATTGCGTTCACCCCAACGGCATCAAAACCACCGTCGCGAATAAGTTCGATGGTCGCCTGAACCAGCCGCTGCTCGGTAGCAGCCCGGTCGCGACGCTGCGGGGACGGGGAAGTCTCGGGAGCCATGCGATGACGTTACCATGAAGTTACATTTTTCGCAATGGAATCGTCGGCACGGATGACGGTAGGATCAGCGCAACTCGACGACCGTGAGGTTGGGGATGGAACGGAAACCGCCGTCGATGGTAACGAGCGAGAGACCATCCGCAATGGCGAAGGCGGCAAGATAGCGATCGGTCCACACCTTTGAAGAATAGGTTTCCTCTGATGTGAGACGCCTCCACAGGTGTTCCAGTCCCAACGGCTCGTGGGTGAAGGAGAATCGCTCGTCCTCCATCAACGAGTCGTAGACGGTCCACGCCTGCGCCAGCGTCAGCGCTTCGTCCTTCCACAGTGAGGAGTTGGATGCGAGGCGAAGAAACCCGGACTGGGTGACGCGACAGACTCGACAATCGCGAGCGTCGGCTATCCACGAGGCCACGAGTGGATGGTGATGATGCGCTTCGAATACCAGCGCAAGCAGCGTGTTCACATCAAGAAGAAAGGCCACTCCCGTCCTCCTTCTCCAGAAGATCAGCGATCATGTCACTGGTTACCGCTACCGACCCCGGTCGGCGTGAGCGTACGAGCGGAAACTCCACGCGACGGGGTCGCAGCTGAATCGTGGCGGATTCGAGTTCGCGCTCTACCGCCCGCGTAATGAGCGTTTTGAGGGTAACACCGCGCAGCGATGACAGAGCTTTGGCGCTGCGAAAGAGATCGTCAGGAAGATCGATCGAGGTTCGCATAAACGCATTTTAGCATAAAAGTATAGCGATGACCATCTGCGCAAAAACTGCTCGAGTCCTCATCAATTTCTAACGGAATAGTAGTTTGATATGCACATCTCTCAGACAGTGCTGGATCCGAAGAAGGAGTTGTCCATGAAGCGACTGGTGCTTGCGGCAGTGGTTGTGCTGGTGGTGTGTGGAGTGGCGGTGGGTCAGAACCGTGGAACTGACGATGGGAGCCTCTTTGTGGAGGGGTTCGCGGGGTACGGCACCGCGCTGTTTGCCGGGGCGGGAGTCGGATACATCGCTCCCTCGTTCAGCGACGCCCTCCCGTCGCAGGTGGATCTGGGTGTCCAGGGGCACGTTGCCTACGCCACGCAGACGAAGAACGATTTCTCGGGTATCGCGGCCGACATCATGGGGACCATCCACTACCGGATCGATGGGTTCGAACGCCTGGTTCCGATGCTGGGCCTTGGGTACGGTCTGATCTACTTCACCGACTACGACCAGAGCGAGCGGCTTTCGCGAAGCTATTGGAGCTTCGCGGTGAAAGGCGCGGTCGCCTACTACCTCACCGACTCATAGGCGGTACAGGCGGGTGTCTACGGACACCTGGGCGAGTTCTTCGGCGGATTCGCCGGCGCGCGCATTCAACTCTAAGGAACAGGGAGGATACCCACGTGAAATCTGCAATTGGACGGATCTGCGCGATTGGGGCCCTGGTGGGCGTGCTTGGAGTGGGATGTGTGGGCGGCGTGCCGATGGTGGGAACCGCCCGGGCGGTCGCCGGCGCGGTAACGCAACCACGAGCCGGTGACACCACTACCGTCGATGCCCTGGTTCTGGTCGCGGGCGCGAGCTACAGCGTCCTCAACACCGACGACGGGCGGACCTACGAACTCCTGGACCTCAGCGACGCCGATAAGCGCGCGCTCGATGAGTTGAACCAGAGACCGATCCGCGCGCGCATCCTGATCGTCAGCCGAGGCTCCGGAGGTTACACCGCCCGCCTGCTGGAGATGACCGCCATCGACCGGTAGGCTGGCGGCCATGTCCGTACCGGTATCACCGCCCTCACCCGTCGGCGCTACTCGATCCGGCTCACCAGGCCGGGGCGGGGCGGGCGGGAGAGCAGCAGCTGCCAGAGCTGGATGCGGCGGACGCGAAACGAGGCGGCCGAGGAGAGCAGGTAGTAGCGCCACATGCGGCAAAAACGCTCGCCGTATCGCTCGGCGAGCCGCGGCCAGGCGTCGCGGAATCGCTGGTCCCACGCCAGCAGCGTGCGGTCGTAGTAGGGGCCGAAGTTGTGCACGTCTTCGGCAACAAACCACGGCTCGGCCGCGGACGTGAGTTGGGCGAGCGAAGGGAGCATGGAGTTGGGAAAGATGTAGCGCTCTACCCACGGGTCCACCCCGTGGCGCGAGCGGTTGGACCCGATGGTGTGCAGCAGAAA
>SLTF01000358.1 GCA_007130025.1 Spirochaetales bacterium
AGGCGCTGCGTCAGCCCGATGACGTCAAAGCGCCCCAGGTTGATAAAAACGCTTCGGATCTGCTCATCCACGGCGCCCACGGCAAGCCGGAATATCTCGGAGGTTCGCGCTTCCACGCGCCGTTCGTAGCGAAAAACGCGTCCGAGCTGCACCACGGTCTGCTCGCGCGGCACGGGATCAAGCGGCTCACCGTAGTAGCTGAGCCGGAAGATCGCGATCTCCTGTCGCTCCGAGTAGAACTGCGCGTGAAGGGGAAGTACCGCGATGATGCCGACGCAGAGCGAAAGCACCATCCGTCTGAACACTCTGGGCACCAACAGCTCCTCGTTCTGTCGTCTACGGTACGTCAGGAATACCGGACATCCGTTCGCGTTCACGGTATACCAGAATCGATTCGATTTCAACGGTCCGGTCGGCCGAACGATTGATCACGGTCAGATCGATTTCTCCCGGGTCAGGGACAATCGGCACCAAAACCGTGCCTCCGGAGTCGTCGGAGATCACCACGGTCCCCTCCTGAAGCGAGAGGGTGAACCGAACCGGATTTGAGAAACTCAGACGCGCCGGCGAAAGCCCGGCCGCCTCGACCGCCCCGTTCAGACGAACCAACAGAATGTCGGCTCCCTCCGCGGCGTGACCCAGACGCAGCTCCATCGCCTCGACGGTCGACATCCCGTCGCCTTCTTCTCCCACCGGGGTCACCTCAACCACCACGCTGCCGTCCGCGAGGTCAACGGGACGCAGCACTACCGTCCCACCGGGCGCAAGGCGCAGCACACCGGCCTCATTGTTGACCTCGGCATCCTGGGCATTGAGAACCGCGCCCAAACCCGATTCAAAGCCTTCAGCAAGAATCAGGTCGTCACCAAACCGCCGCGCTCCCGCGGCGCGGAAGCGTTCAATGTCGGCTGCGGGGTGACCGTTGGCGTCCCGAAAGAACACGCCAAACTCACCGAGCAGGCCGACGAAACCGCCAGGTCCGCCGATCCGCGTCACGCCGGCAACCGCAGCGTGCACGGCCCCATCGGATGGGGCGGGGAAACCAATCGGAACCATGTCCCCGCCGACCCGTTCTCCCCGCGCGAACCAGCGCAGTTCGGTGCGCTCGGGGCCGGGAAGCACGGCGAGGTTGAAGTCCAGCGGAACGCCCGCCGGCGCAACCGGTACGTCCGTAACCACGCGCGCAGAGCGCTCACCACGGCGCAGATCCGCGGCGAGGAAGCCCTCTTCCAGCTGCCGCACGGTGAGCGCGAACGCTCCATCGGCGGAGGCGGCGGAAAACAGCACTGCCCCGTCCACCACCCGGGCCGGCAACAGCCGCACTACCACCGAGAAGGGTTCCAAGCCCCCGTCCCGGAAGGGCAGGAGCACTTCGTTGAACTCAATTCCGCCGCCGTTCTCAAAAAAATAGCCAAAATAGTCCTGAACGATCCGCGGGTCGGGCTCTCCGATCAGCCGGGCGGGGGTAGCCACTTCACCGAGGAGCTGGGTACGCATCCCCGCGTCACGCAGGTTGCCCGCAAGGTGCAGAAGTGCGTAGAACGACGACGCTGGACCAAACCCGCGAGCAACACCCGGGCGAGCCTCGCGCACTACCAGGTCGCTGTTCTGGACAATGGTCGACGAAAACCGAAAGTCACCCGCCCGCGGCGCCTGGGGAAAGAGCTCCAGCCGCACCGCGTACACCCCCTCGGTCCGCGGCGAACGCAGAACGATCTGGCCCGCCCCATCTGAGAGCCGTCCCTCCGAGACGGGCCGGCCGGCAAAGCTCCAGCGAAGCCAGGGATCGCTCTCCGCGGGAATATCGAGATCGGCGCGCAGGATGCCAAGCGAGTCGGGCTCCAGGAAGGGCGGATAGACCGAGATACCGGCAACCCGATGGGACGCGTTCACCACGAAGATGGTGCGCTCATGCCCGCCCAGACGACTGCCGGCGCCAAAGAACTCAATTTCAACCACGTAGAGTCCCGGCTCAATCCCGGCTACCGCAAGCGAGGGTACCCGTCCGCGATCGATCTCGGCCGCCGTGTGACTGACCGTGCGCACTACCCGTCCCCCGGCGTCAACCAGACTCACCACCACCCGGTCGGGAGCGCTTCCCTGCGGTCCCACCTCGAGCGTAATCGGCACGCTGTCAGCCTGACCCAGTACCGCACCGTCTGCCACAGTCTGAACGGCGATGTCCCCGTCCTCCGACAGCGGAGGCAGGAGCAAACCGCTCTCTCCGCAGGAAGCAAGGAGGAGAATACCAATAGAGAGAACCGCCGCAATTCGAGTCATGGCTGCTACTGATACCATACCACACGGTCGCGGGTATCTCAAAAAAAGCGCACGGAGTTGATAAGATGCCTCCGGAGGAGCGCAATGGATCGTTCGATTCGAAATCGCCGCCGCGCGAACGTCGTGACGTCGGTCATCACGCTCTCGCTCGTCTTGTGGACCGCGGGACGTACACCCCAAGCGTATGCACACGGCCTCGGCGATCGAGCGCCAACCCGGATGGTGCTGGCCACCACAACCAGCACCGAGAACAGCGGGCTGCTGTCGGTGCTTTTGCCCCCGTTCGAGCAGCGCCACAACGTGATCGTGGACGTCATTGCCGTGGGTACCGGACAGGCGCTGCAGATTGGGCGAACCGGTGACGCCGACGTCCTGATGGTGCACGCCCCGGCGCTGGAGGAGCAGTTTGTGGCCGACGGCTACGGCGTCGATCGGGTCTACTTCATGTACAACGACTTCATCATCCTGGGTCCGGCGAACGACCCGGCCGACGTGGGGCGGGCACACGGTGCGGTCGCTG
>SLTF01000458.1 GCA_007130025.1 Spirochaetales bacterium
GACAGCCCTTTGTGTCCGAGGGTCGCACCCCGCTCTTGCTCGACGTGCAGGCGGGGCGCTTCCGCTTCGCGGACATGAGCGGGCGCGTGCTGAGCACGCGAGCCGATGGACTCACGATTGGTCTTGAAACGCCCGAGGCGGACGTTCTGATTGGTGCTGCCTACACCGGTCTGGTGCTTCGGCCGAACTCAACCGTGAAGATGTCGGAATCCGACGTTGCCGATGAGGCAGACGACGACCTCTTCGCCCCGCCGCGGCTCGTTGTGATGACGATGGTTACCTTCAACGAACTGGTTGGTCGGCAATCCGCGATGGTCTCAACCATCTTTCAGAACGACCTCCGTTCCGACTCTGAACTGGACGAGTTGAACGGTGTCGGCCGGGTGAACACCGGGTACGTTGGATTGGGGCTCACCGGGCCAATCACGTCAACCCTGTTCTACAACACATTCTATTACTACGGGTTCGGACGGGCGTTGGCAGAGGTATTCCCGGGGGTCTATGAGTATCGCCCGATCTCGGGCCACCTCGCAGGCTACGGCGTACAGTACTTCATGCCGCAGCGCTCTTTCTCCGTCATCGAGACCAATCTGCTCTTCGCCTCCGGCGACGCCAATCAGCAGCAGTTCTTTGAAGGCGGTGTCGGGGACGGCTCGACCATGTTCCTGCCCATCAGCAGCTCGCCCTTCGGGCTCATCTTCTCGCCCCGTGCGTCCAACCTGCTGGTTGCTGACGTTGGGTACAGCGTCCGCCCCTTCGCGGCGCAGCCTTCGGCACTGTCCAACCTGCAGACCCAGCTCAAGTACTTCGCCTTCTTCCGGCCTACCACCGGGGTGATCTCAGAGCAAGGAGCAAACCCGGATGGAAACTACCTGGGCAGCGAGGTCGATCTCTCGATCAACTTCCGCCCCTTCTCCGACCTCGGCCTCGGCCTCGCGCTTGGTGCCTTCTTCCCCTCCGCGGGCGAAGACAAGGCGCTGAACGCGGACGCATGGAAGACCGAGTTTCTCGCCCGGTTTGATCTGTCGTTCCGGTATTGATGGAGGATTCTGCGATGCGAATGCAACGGATTATAATATTGATGGCGGCCCTGCTCCTGATTGCGGCAGGCTCTTCGTGGGCCCAGGTCACCGCTCGAGTAAGCGAGGTCTCCGGCCGCGTGGAACTGCGAGAGGGAACCGGCGCCTGGCGGCCGGCAACGGTGGGAGCCACGGTCGCGCCCGGCACCACCATCTCCACGGGGTTTGGCGCAGCGGCCACGGTACAGCTGGGTGAGTCCGTGCTGCGCGTGCGCGAACTGACCCGCATGACGATCGAAGAGCTGGCAGAGCGCGACGGGGTCCTGGACACCAGCCTCTTCCTGCGTGTCGGCCGGGTACGCTCCGAGGTACGAAGCGCGGAAGGCCTGCAGAACAACTTTCAACTGCGAAGCACGCAGGCCACCGCTGCGGTGCGCGGAACGAGCTTTGAGTTTGACGGGGTGAATCTCTTTGTGGACGAGGGCGTGGTGGCCATGGGCAACATCCTGGGCAAAGAACAGACCCTGAGCCAGGGCCAGACCGGCAGCGCCGACGGCTTTGACGCGCCGGAGGGCCCGCGGCAGATCCTCAACGAGCAGAGCACGGTGCAGTCGAGCACCTCGCCCGACGGGCCGCCGGCAGCGAGTGAATCGACGGGACCGGTGTTGGTGACGATCCGTATCAACTGGTAGCCGACTGGACAAGTCGGAGTGAGGTTTGTGATGAATTCAAAGCGAGTGCTACGGCCAGTGATTCTTTATTCGCTTGGCCTATTGATTACGGCCGGTTCGGTTCTGCTTCTCGCCGGGTGTATGGATCCGATGTCCGGTACTGCCGCTGGGGCTTCGAATCCTGCGGTTTCCGTTCTCAACGTTCCTTCGAATGCCACGAATCTGGAGATATCCATCACCGGCAGCGGAATGGACGAGATCCGCCTGCAACCGACTCCCGGGCAGAGCACGGTGAGTGTGTTCGTGCCACAAGGACCGAATCGACGGTTCTCGCTCTCTGCGGACTTGTTTGAATACGGTACCACCACCGTCAACCCTTCTGTGTGGTACGACGGAGTCGTGACGCGGAGCATTACCCCTTCAAGTAGCGTGGTCGGGATTCCGGCTTCGTTGCGCAGCGTCATCATGGTTCCGTTTCTGGATACAGCCGGTAATGAGGCGCGACTCTTCGCGGATGCGACGCCATTGACGAGTCTGGGTTCGTTCGGTATCGACAACGAAACGCTCGCTATCGATTTTGATCACCTTGGCCGAATCTATCTCGGACGTAACCGAGGTAGTGGCACGTTGATCCAGCGTCGGAACAGTGCAGTGTCGGGAGGGATCTCCATTTTTCTTCAGGTTGGGGGCGCCATACCGTCTGGCAATCGGGGGATAGTCGCAATGGCGATCGATCGTCCGCGCCGCTGGGTCTATCATGCGGAGGATGGGCGCATTTGGCGCACGCGATACGACAACTCGGACAACGCAGCGCAACCAGCTGACACGGAGGAACTCACCGGCAGCATAACGTTCCCGAATGGATTGAATCCTGGGCTCGGCTCACGGATCACCGGCATTGCGGTCGACCAGGCGGATGGTACAATTCTGATCGCCCAACAGCGGCAGGTATTCCGATTCGATTCTGTGACATCGCAAGTGCTGTCAGTATTCCCCAACGAAGGAATACTCGCCCCGGAGGATCAGATCACTGATGTGCGAATCAGGGGGCAACATGTGCTCGTTTTGTTTCACGATTCGCTCAACTTTGCACCAGTAGTCGAAC
>SLTF01000100.1 GCA_007130025.1 Spirochaetales bacterium
GCCGAATCTCGGCGTGCGCACCGCAGCGAGGTACTAGCGGCGCTGAACGCGCCGGATACGGTGCTGGTTGATGCGCGCACCGCAGACGAGTACGCCGGTCGATCCCAGACCGCGGCGCGCTATGGGCACATCCCCGGCGCCGTGCATCTTCCCGCCCACGCGCTGAACGACCCCGAGTCGCCGCGATCGTCGCT
The DNA here is from genome assembly GCA_007130025.1 of Spirochaetales bacterium. Classification (GTDB taxonomy): domain Bacteria; phylum Spirochaetota; class Spirochaetia; order DSM-27196; family PWMO01; genus PWMO01. The sequence continues at coordinate 195 of SLTF01000100.1, forward strand.
GTGGCCGGTAGAGGTACTGCGTGCGAACCTCGAGGCGGCGGGCATTGGCGATCACGGCCTGGTTGTTGGCTACGACGACAGCGGCCTCGTGCCGTCGGCAAAACTCTTCTGGGTGCTTGAGTACCTGGGCCGAGGAAACGTGGCCGTATTGAACGGCGGCTTCCCCGCGTGGCAACTGGCCGGACTGCCGGTAGAAGCCGGCGAAACCTTGGCGCCGCCCGCTCCCGCCCGACTGAGCGTCAGCGTGGCCGAATCTCGGCGTGCGCACCGCAGCGAGGTACTAGCGGCGCTGAACGCGCCGGATACGGTGCTGGTTGATGCGCGCACCGCAGACGAGTACGCCGGTCGATCCCAGACCGCGGCGCGCGATGGGCACATCCCCGGCGCCGTTCACCTCAATTGGGAAGAGCACATTGTGGATCTGATGAATCCAACGCTTCGCCCGCTGGACGAACTTCGTGCCGTCTACGAGAGCCAGGGCGTGACCGCGGATAAGCGGGTCATCACCTACTGCCGATCCGGCGCCCGGTCATCACACAGCTACTTTGTGTTGCGGCTGCTGGGGTACGAGCGCCTCAGCAACTACGCCGCGTCGTGGCTGGAGTGGGGGAACGAACCGGACTGTCCGGTGGTCATCGACAACACGGCGCGCTGACCAGAAAAACGAGGAGATGAACATGAGCCCGATGAGGATACGAGCGCTGGCAACGGTGGTTCTCCTGACCGCGGTTGCCGTCACCGCGGCGGCGCAAGCCGAGTGGATCTATGCCGCGGCAGGAGCACAGTACGTGGTGGTGAACCCGGGCGGCGGCGACGTGGTGCACCGGGGGGAACTGTCGGTGGCCGACTTTCGGCCGGGTGAGTCCGGCGAGGCGGTGGCGACACCGGACATCGTGCCGACACCCGGTGGGCGGTACGTGTTCTTTCTGTTCCCGGGAGCCGACCGCGCAATTGTGGTTGACGCCGAGACCCATCAACCGGTCTGGTCGGTTTCCCTCCCCGCCGGTACTCGCCGCATTGTGTTCAGCAGCATGGGCACCTCGTTGTGGGCCTTTACCGGCGGCTCATCGTGGATCGAGCTCTCTCATCAACGGGGCAGACTCACCGATTCCGGCCGAAGGGCGGCCTCGCTTGGGGACGGGGCAGTGGCGTTCAACCGCCGGGCCACGCGCGTCTACGGAAACCGCGGCAACGATCTGGTGTTCGCGCTCACCGCATCCGGTGAGGTTGTTCAGACCGTGACGCTGCAGGGCGGCCCGTACGACTGGCAGATCAGCCCCAACTTCCGGTTTCTGGCGGGGACGTCGGCACGCCAACTGGTGATGGTGGACGAAGCGCGCGGACGGGCTGTGGGCACGATTCCCGGCGCGTTTGCCGGCGGGGTGTTTCATCCCTCGTCGCGCGAGTTCTTTGCGCTCTCCGCCGACGGGAACGCCGTGCTGAGAATCGATGCCGCGCGGGGCGCGGAGCGATCGCGCATCCAGCCCCCACTGGCGCTTGCCGCCATGTTCGCGCAGGCCGACGGCACCCTCCACGGGCTGGCCCCGTCGGCCACCACCTCCGCGGGCGCGTCCGGCGGTCCCGCACTCGTGCTCGACCTCGCCGGGAATCCGCGGGTGGTACCCTTGCCGGCGGAGCTGGGCCGCGGCTCCGCCGGGGGTGCGGGCGGAGTATCGGCGGCCGGCGTGACGCTTCGGCCCGGAGGAGGATTTGCATGCTTCTGATCAGTGTCGTCAGTGGACTGGTTTCGGGCTTTGTGGGCGGCTACGCGCTGCAGCGCGGCGGTTTCTGCATGCACTCCGCGTTTCGAAGCATCGCCTTTGAGAAGGAGCACAGCATTGTGCGGTCGTGGCTCCTGGTCCTGGCGATCAACATCCCCGCGGTGCTGCTGCTGGAGCAAGCGGGACTGGTGTTTCCCGCTCGCGCGCCGCTGACGGTATTCGCGGGCCTGATCGGCGGTCTGGTCTTTGGTCTGGGGATGGTGCTGGCCGGCGGATGCGTTTCGGGCACCTACTACCGGGCGAGCAAGGGGATGACCGGATCGCTCGTGGCGCTCACGGGTTTTGTTGCCGGAGGACTCATGGTCACCCGCGGCGTGCTGCAGCCGGTCCGCGGCTGGTTGATGCGCACCGAGCTCTCGGTTGCCGGTGAAGAGGCATCTCTCTACAACCTTCCCGCGGTGTTCAGCACCGGGTTCTTCCCGGGCTTTGGGTTCCGCTGGCTGATTGCGGGAGTTCTGGTGCTGGCAATTGTGATCTTCCTGCTCCGTGCGCCAAAGAGCCGGTTCACCGTTGGATGGTCGTGGTGGCAAACCGGCGTGGTGGTTGGTCTGGTTGCGGTAGCGGCGTGGTACTTCTCGGCGCTGGAGTACCGCGACTACGGGCTCAGCATCGTGCAGCCCACCAACGCCCTTGCAGGGTGGCTGCTGGTCCGCGAGAGCGGGGGTATCAACTGGGCGAGCTGGTTTCTGCTTGGCCTGATTCCCGGAGCCTTCGTTGCCGCCTGGCGGGCCGGTGACCTGTCGCTTCGCGTTCCCTCCGCGCGACGCCTGATGCAGAACCTGGGAGGAGGCGTCCTGATGGGATGGGGAGCCAACCTCGCCGGGGGGTGCAACATCGGGCATGGGATCACGGGAGTCAGCACGCTCTCCCTGGGAAGCATCTGGGCAACCGCCGCAACCATCGGTGGCGTCTGGCTCATGACCGCCCTGGTCTATCGCACAACCGCACAACCACAGACATGAGTACCCACACGAACAAGGAGCACGACATGGCAGAACAGACAATCGACAAAGAGCTCGACCTCAGTGGCGAGGTCTGCCCCTACACCTTCATCAAAAGCAAGATGGCAATCGAGGCGTTGCAGCCCGGGCAGGTGTTGCGCGTGACCGTGGACAACAGCGAGAGCGCTGGCAACGTACCGCGAAGCCTCTCCGGAGAGGGCCACGAGGTGGTCAGCGTAGACAAAGCAGACAAGGGCCGATGGCGCATTGTCGTGCGCAACGGCTCGACTGTGGAGTAGGGAGCGGCCTCAGGGTACCTTCGCCATGAAGTCCTGCATCGCCTGGGTCTGCGGGTTGTCGAGGATACTCGGCGGGCCGTGCTCGCCAATCTCGCCGTCGTGCATGAACACCACGTAATCGGCGAACTCCTTCACAAAGCTCATCACGTGAGAGACCAGCACGAACTCCATGCCGAGTTCACGGAGTTCCTTGATCGCGCTCAAGACCTCGTAGGTCAGCACCGGGTCGAGCGCCGAGGTAGGCTCGTCGAGAAAAATGACCTCGGGATCCACCGAGAGCGCACGGGCTATAGCCGCACGCTGCGCCTGCCCGCCGGAGACGTTCCGCGGTAGCTTGTGGACCTGGTCCCCGAGGTGAAGCATGGTCAGGAACCGGCACGCCTGGTCGCGCGCTTCTTTCTTGGACCGGCCGCGGGTCTTTTCCAGAACAAGGGTGATGTTTTCCAGAAGCGTGAGATGCGGGAAGAGGTTGTGGCTCTGGAAGACAAACCCAACCGACTTTCGGTACGCCGGGGCCGTGACGTCGTGATCATTCACACTGACGGTGCCGCCGGTTGGTGTTTCGAGGCCCGAGAGGATCCGAAGCAGCGTAGACTTGCCGCTGCCGGAGACACCGATAATGGCGACGGACTTGTAGCCTTCGAGCGTAAAGGTCAACTCACGCAGCACGTCGACGTCGTAACGATGGTACAGGTTATTGAGCTCGATTTTCATACGGTACGTTCCTGCCTCATCTCAGATTCCCCACCGCCGGTCGATCCACTTGGTGACCTGTGAGAGCGGGATGGTGATCAACAGGTACAAGCCCCACATCAGCAGGAACCCTTCAACAAAGCGAAAATTGTTGTTGGTCATCAGCGTGACTTCGTAGAAGAGCTCACGGTAGGAGAGCACGTTCAGCAGCGCGCTGCCCTTGATGATGAGCGAGAAGTTGTTCATCAACGGTGGCATGAGGATGCGCACCACCTGCGGAATGATGATGTAACGGTAACGTTGGTAGGGCGTGAACCCGAAGAGGTCCATCGCCATGTACTGCTCCGCCCCGATACTCGCGATGGCCGACTTGAAGATGTTGGTCATGTAGGGCGTGATGTAGACAATCAGCCCCACGTACCCCATGACGGCGCGGTTGGTCGATCCAAAGGCCGGTCCGATCACGAAGGCCATGATCATGATCATGACCAGCAGCGGCGTTCCGTAGATGATCTCGGTGAACACGTCGGTAAACGCCCGGAAGTAGCGCACCCTGGACGCGGACATAAGGTAGAAGAAGAAGCCCAGCGAGGTACTCCCAATGAGCGAAATCACCGACACCCAGATCGTCCGGCCAAAGCCGTTCAGAATATCTTCGCGATAGGGAAGAACCGCCTCCAGGTTGAACGGGCGCGTCTGCCGGATAACGATGAACACGGCCAGCAGAACGAAGGTTGATATGGCGAAGGCGTAGGCAACCGCCGCGCCGCGAAAGGCTCGTCGAGCCTCCGGCGGCATAAGCAGTTCACCCTGTGTTGGTATCATGCGCGAGCCGGTCAGTTCTCGTTGATGAAGAACTCAAGCCCAAACCGACCGAGACGCTCCTGCACGATGTCGTCCCATCGTTGCGCGAGTTGCTCGTAGAGACCACCCGGCTGTGCCATCGTTGCGATGAACGAGTTGGCCTGCGCCAGCAGCTCGGTCTCCCCCTGCCGCACACCCATGGCGATGGGGCTGGAGACAAAGGGGTCCCACAGGACGATGGTATCGTCCGGGTTTGCGAGATGGCCGCGGGTAACCGGAAAGGCGCTCATCATCAGGACGTCAGAGCTACCCTGCACGACGTTCAGCACCGCCGCTTCCAGGTTGGTGGCAATCTCCACGTCAAACCCGAGCGACTGCGGAATGCTCGCGGATACCTGCCCGGTGATACCGGTGAAACGCGTGGTTCCGAGGCCGGTGAGATCTTCCTTGGGGGAGTCGATGGTAATGCCGTTGGCCTCAGCGAAGCTGCGATTCACCAGGCTGATAATCTTGAAGTAGAAGTAGGTGTCCGAGAAATCAATAGCCTGCGCCCGCTCCTCGGTCCGACTCATGGAGGCAATGATGACGTCGATCTCGCCGGCGTTCAGCGCCGGAATCAGCGACCCAAAATTGGTGTCGACAACTTCAACGGGCCGACCCAGATATTCCGCGAAGGCGGTTGCCACATCAACGCTGATTCCCTCGGGGTTTCCCGCGGCGTCCCGCGTCTCAAACGGCGGATAGCGCAGATCCATGCCCACACGAAGCGCGTTGCTCTCCGGTCGACCACCCGCCATGAGGAAGGCCGGGATCAGCGCTGCAATCAAAAAAGCGAACAGTATATTTCTCACGATACACTCCTTTCAATGTTTCCGACGCCCTGCACGATAGTGGGCGTGGCGTCACTCGAAAGATCGTGAATTGAACCCGGGAAGGCAAGTTGTTTTGGGCCGGGAATTTCGCGGGCGTTACGACTCGTGGAGCCGCTGCAAAACCTGCCCCGCAATCGTCGGATAGAGCACGGCGATGCACTCCGGACACAGACCATGACTCACTTCAGCCGGAAACCCGGCCGTCACATCAGCCGGGACTTCCACCCACTCCTGCTTCCCGTACCGCAAACGCCCACACTGCGCACAGACGCTGAGGGGCGCTCCCGTTGCGCTCGGCAGCGCTTGACGAATCGCCGTCACCACCGCGTCTTCTCCGGCACGGACGCTCAGCTGCGTCCCAAGGTCAATCACCACGCCGCGAAGCAAGCGTGGCGCTCCCTCGTCACTCCGTTGGAGAATGGCGCCGCGGTCCATGTACCAGGTGTACTCTCCGGACTGTCGCCGAATGCGGTAGTCAATTTCGTAGAGCAACGCGCGTCCTTCGAGGTGATCGCGCATGGCATCCATTGTGCGCTCGTAGTCGTCCGGATGTACCAGAGCCATGTACGCCTGGTACCCGGCCTCGTTGAACGCTGCCGCATCGTACCCCAGCATGGTGACCTTCCGAGGACTCGCAACAACCCTGTTCTCGGCCACGTTCCACTCCCACCACGGAAGCTGTTGCGACGCGGGGACCTCCTCGATCAACCGACGAATCTCGGCCGATGGACGTTTGATCATTGCCATGTACTGCCTCCTGTTTCGGCGCTTGGTAAATACAGCGATACCGACGTCCCGCTTCCGGGCGTGGACTCGATCGACACCGCGCCACCATGCTGGTGAGCGATTCCGGCAACAGCAGAGAGGCCTAATCCCCGGCCGAGGAACCGCGCGGAATAGAACAGGTCGAATACGCGGTCGCGATGCGGTCCGCTCATCCCTTCTCCGTTGTCCGTGACGGTGATCGCAGCGTACGATCCGGGGGCGAGGTCATCGGACCAGTGCCCTGGAGGAACGCCTGAGATACTGGTGCTTCGAACGGTTACCAGGATTGACCCCTCGGCGTTGTCGATCGCTTCCACGGCGTTTGCCACAAGACTCTGCACGGCAATACCCACCAGACGGCAATCTCCTTCCACCATGTGCGGCCCCGAATCTGCGTTGATGATCAGCATCGTGTCCGACGTTATCGTTCGCCGCAAGATTTCCGCTTGGGTGCGAAGATACTCGGAGAGATCGAAGGTGGACGTCGTCAAGGTGGCGTGCCCGGCTGCTATGAGCATCCGTTCGCTGAGTTCTGTTGTCTGATTTGCCGCATCCTGAATGTGATCAAGAGACCGTCGATTGGCAACCACCTCCCGCCCGAGCAGCTGTGCGTTTCCAACCACTACCATCATCCGATTATTGATGTCATGCGCGAGTCCGGCGGAGAGCGCACGCAGTCCCTCCAGCCGATTGATCTTCGCCTCCTGTTCGCGGGCGTGACTGGCGGCGAGCTCCCCCTCGGTACGCCGTCGTCGCTCCCGAACAAAGAATGCCCATATGCCCACCACTCCCACGGTTACTCCAAGCACAATTGCGATTGCGGTAGTCGCGATCGCGCTCGCCCACCAGCGCTCGAGCAGCACGCGCTTGGGGCTTGAAATCACCAACCGATACGCAAAGCCGGGAAGCTGAAAAACGGCAGCGATCGAGTGCTCGGTTTGCAGCGCGCGCAGGCCACCGGTTACGAGATCTGATTCTGACACTCCGCGCAGAAGCGGTTCACGGTGAATCTCGGAGGCGGCCGTGTCCGCCGGCCAGCGAGCAAGGACCGTCTGGTTGACGTCAAACAACGCGATCATCTCCGCGTTCATCGTCCCGTAGTCGCGATACCGCTCGGCAAAGTAGTCCTGGGGAACTGTCGCCGCGAGCACGCCGAGGAGACGGCCGTCTTGGTCGTCCATTGACACCGCAAGGGTAAGGTAGGGTCGGTTCTCGCCGGCTGGGATCATCGAGAAGCCCAGCATGTACTCCGTGTGATGGGTGAGGAGGTCTTCGATGGGAAATCCCGGAGCAGTTCGTCCGGTTGCCGAACAGGAGATTTCTCCCTCCGGCGTGAGCAGGACGGCGTTATCTACGCCGGGCAAGTCAAGAACGGTACGCCGCAGCGTGGTACAGATGCCCGGATCGCGCGACAACCGGTCGACAACCGCGGACGCGGGATAGGAGCGCAGGCCAAGCTCGATCTGGCGAAAAATCGCTGCGGTGTGCTCGGCCAGAAGCTGGACCTGCATCCTCGATGAGTCGGCGGCAAATTCAAGTTGCTGGCGACGATCGCGCTCAAGATACCACGCCGTGAGACTCCACAGAATCACTACAATCAACGCCGGCGCCCGAATCGCGCGCCACCACGAAGCCGCGCTGCGGTGGATGCGGTTGTACCGGCTCACGGTGATGGAAGGATGGAGATGATCTCCGCGTCGATGCCGAGACGCTCGATCAACTCCGGTTGCACAGCCAGAAGGCGCGACCGCGCGGCGTCGAGCTCGGCAGCGGTGGGCACTACCACGGTCACCCCGTGTAACCGGAGCGTTTGTTTCGCGCGCTCTTGCGCATCGGCAGCTTGCTCTCGCGCGAGCACCACCTGTTCCTCCCACGTTGTCGCGATAATCTGTCGCAGGTCCTCGGGGATGCGGCGCCAGAATCCGGCACTGATCAGTGGGACGTACCGCCCGAAGTACTGGGAATCCTCGAACGCGTATCGTATTCCGGCTTCCCACAGAGCGGCGCTCGCAATCGACTCGTACGAGGTCAATACGCCGTCTACCGCGCGCCTGCGAAGATGCTCGGGGAAGTCGGGCCACGCAATGCCAAGCGGGACCGCCCCGAGCGCCGCCAGACGAAGCTCGTTCATTACTCCACCGGCGTAGCGAAGCTTCAACCCGACAATGTCAGCGTGCGTTCGGATCGGGGCGGCGACCGTGAACAGATGAATCGGACCAAGATCGATCCACCGCCCAAGAACGACCGCTCCGGTGCTGGCTGCGATTCGGCGACCAAGCTCTGCCCCAAGTTCTCCGTCGATGTGCTCATACAGGTAGGACGGCGGCCTGCCGTAGAACACCGGGAGCAGGAGCACGCCAACCGAAGGCTCGAAGCGGTCCAGTTGCCACGTTCCCGGAACCGCCATCTCAGCTTTCCCGTCGGACAGCGCTCGTACCACGTCCCGGTCTCGAAACAGGCCCGCTTCCGGGTATACTTCCACGCGGAGTCGTCCGACCGTCCGGGCGGCGAGCGCATCGGCAAACTCCTGTACAACGCGCACCTGTACGTGATCCCGGGCGTTTTCCAGCGAGATCCGGAACACCGGCTGTGCCGCAGCATTTGCCACGGTCGCAAAGCCGCACACCATCGCTACCGCGACAAACCGATGGAACCGACTCATCGTCCACTGAGTGTTCATTCGATATCTCCTGCATCGCTCGGTTCGCGGGTGCTCGCCGCCAGAAGGGCTTCCTCGATTTTCTCCTCCAGCTTGTCGCGGGAGAAGGGCTTCGGCAGAAAGTGAGTGCGCTCGTTCCACACCCCGTGCTCATCCAAGGTGTCCGCCGGATACCCCGACGTGAAAAGTACCGGAACCTCGGGCACGAGCGTCCGCAACCGCTCGACGAGTGTGGGGCCATCGATGCCCGGCATCACAACGTCGGTCATGACGAGGTCGAGGGGCCCTACGTTCTGTTGAACCAACTCAAACGCGTGCTCCGGATTGCGCGTCGCGATCACCTGGAATCCCAGATCAAGGAGCAGCCGCTCGGTGATACGAAGCACCTCTTCCTCGTCCTCTACCAGGAGCACACGGCGAGGCGCGGCGGAACTCACCGGTCGAGGACTCTCCCGGTGCTGCGAAGGCGGCGGAGCGTCATACCGCGGGAGAAAGACCGAGAAGGTGGTGCCCTCATCTGGTGTACTCTCGACCACGACGCTCCCACCGCTTTCGCGTACGATCCCGTGAACCGAGGAAAGACCAATTCCGTTTCCCACCCCGGAGGCCTTCGTCGTGAAAAACGGCTCGAACACTCGCTCAATGTTTCGTGGCGCGATCCCTGCTCCCGTGTCGTGAACCGAGATCATGACGTAATCCCCGGGAGAGAGGTCGGGGATCTCATCGGTCGCAATCGATCGGTTTCCCGCCATCACGTCGATCTTACCCGCACCCACGATCGCATCGCGTGCGTTGATGACCAGGTTGGCGATGACCGAATCGAAACGCGACAGATCCATCTCGATGTTCCACGTTCCCGGCGCGACATCGCTGGTAAGTTCCACTTCCTCTTCGACAATCCGTGAGAGCAGTTTGACGATTCCCGTGATCGCATCTTCGAGCTTCACGGTCTGAAGTTCGATCGGCTGGAGGTGCGTAAACGCGAGCAGCTGCCGAGTCAGGTCGGCCGATCGTCCCGCCGCATCCATGATCATCGCGAGCCAGGGTGGCACCTCTGCCGAAGGGCCCAACTCTTTCATCGCCAGCGTCGCGTACCCCAGGATGACCTGCAACATGTTGTTGAAGTCGTGGGCAACCCCTCCCGCCAGTCGCCCTACCGCTTCGAGCTTCTGGGACCGGCGAAGCATCGCCTCGAGCTCGCGGTGCTCGGTCACATCCGACGCGATGCTGATGGCGCAGCCTCGGCCGTCTGACAATACGCCAAGCGGAGTTGACCGGAACACCCAGACGCGCTGTGATCCGTCCGCACACCGGAGGCCAAACTCGCCCACGTCCAGCGGCGTCGAAACGTCGCGGGTTTTTGCAATGGTCGAAAGCGTGTCGGATGTCTGCTCGCCCAACGCGAGCCTGGTCCACTCCTGGGTAGAACTGAGTTCGTCAACGGTGTACCCGGTCAGCTCGAACCAGATAGTGCTGATCGCGAGTATTTCCCCATCGTCAGCATGGATCATGGCGGGCACGGGGGCATGAAGGACCGCGTGGCGAAGTCGAGCCTCGCTCTCGTGCAGGGACCGCAGGGTGTCTTCCTTCTCCTGGAAGATTCGTCGCGAACACAAGGCCGCTTCAATCGACGCGGGAAGGCGACTGATCGATTGGGGGCTCTTGATGATGTAGTCTGACGCACCGCTCTTCATCGCTTCGACCGCGATTTCAGCGGCGCTGTTCGCCGTTATGATGATCACCGGCACCCCGGGACAGAGGAACTGCACATGCGCGAGCACCTCAAGCCCGTGGAACCCGCATACCTCGAGGTCGGTGAGGACAACGTCGATGGCTGCGTCGCGGAGTGCGGCTGAGAGCTCGCCTTTTGTTTCGACACTGAACAGTTCGACGTCGGTCTGAAGATGACTCAGCGCGTCCCCGATGAGCCGGCGATCGGATCCCGGATTGTCCACGGAGAGAACTCTGGGTCGAGTTATCGGCATACCGTCTCCTTGCGGTTTTCGC
>SLTF01000448.1 GCA_007130025.1 Spirochaetales bacterium
CGATCATCACCGTCGAGGTGATGGTTATCACAACCGGTGTGGGGGCAAAACGGGGGGATAAAGGGCAAGGGGGCACCTCCTGTTCGGTTCAGGCGTAGGTCTACCCCCTGTATAACGCGCCGAAATCTCCCCCTGCTTCACGGTTCGGTGAAAAAGAACAGGTTTTGGAACACTCTCTGCAAGTTAGCGCTTCTTCCGTCGCTTCTTCTTCGCCGACGGAGGCAGCACCCGCTCAAAAGTGGTCACCTTTGGCTCGGCCTGCTTCATCCGCTGGAAGATCAGCAGACAGAGGGCGCCGGCAACGATCATCAGGAAGCTGAGAATCTGGCCGGTGGTGATGTTCAACAGCGAGACAAAAAGGTCGGGCGGATTGGGCCGCGACGAGAGCTGGATGGGGAACACCAGCCCGTCGTCCGGGCGCCGGGTGTACTCCGCCAGAAAGCGTACCAGACCGTAGCCAATCAGGTAGGCGCCGATCATGAACCCGCGGAAGGGCTTCTGTTTCCGGAACACAAACCAGAGCACCGCCCAGAGTACAATGCCTTCGAGCACCATCTGGTAGAGCTGTGAAGGGTGGCGCGGCAGGTTGAGCAGCTGATCCGGCGAGGTGACCGCAATTCCCACCTGTTCGGCGATCTCGGCCGCCCACGGTTCGGAGGCCGGAATTCGCCGGGCGTGGGGAAAGATCATTCCCCAGGGCAGGGTGGTCACCCGGCCGTAGAGCTCTCCGTTGATGAAGTTTCCCAGCCTTCCGAAGGTGTAGCCCAGCGGAATGCCGGTCACCAGCATATCGCCCCAGTCCAGGACGTCGATCTTCTTGTATCGAAGGTAAGCAACAATGCCCACCACCGCGCCCACGAGCCCCCCGTGGTAGCTCATGCCCTGGATGCCGGTGAAGCGCATCTGCTCGTCAAAGGGCCAGAAAATGAGCCACGGCCGTCGCAGGTAGAAGCCCGTCGGGTCGTAGATGGTAGTGGCAAAGATCCGCGCACCCACCAGCAGACCCACAATGGCCCAGAAGAACATGTTCACCACGGTGTCCGGATCGTAGTCGATCTTGCGCTCTTTCAGCTGTCGAACGAACAGCACGTATGCGGTCGCAAACGCCGCAAGGTACATCAGGCCGTACCAGCGTAACGGCAGTCCGGGAATAATCACCGGAGAGAGCCACTGGGGATAGGTCAGATAGAGGGTTGGCATGCTACTCCTTCAACGGCTGTTCGACGATGTGGCCGGTCCGCTGGTCGAATATAAACGAAACAGCCTTCCTGGGTGAAGCGACGTCGAGGGTTCGGCCGTGGCTTTCGAGCGTCACCCCGGGATGGATCGTTCCACGCACCGTCACCGACGATTCATGATGCTGCTCGAAGCGCTCGCGCAGCGTGAAAAGGCGCAGACTGCGCTGTTCCATCACCTTCAGCAGCCGCTTCTTCTCCTGCCGCAGCGCTTCGACCCGCTCCGGCGAGATTCCCTCTTTGCGCATCGACAGATCGGCCGCCGTCACGCGCCGTTTGATCTGGTCGATCTCTTTCTCTTCTTTTTCGATCTGGTCGGCAATCAGGTAGTCCTGCCCGAACGATATCGCGGTCTTGACGCCGTTCGCAGATCCCAGATTGGGCGCCGAAACCCCGTGGCGTGCCCGCACCGTGCCGCCGACAATGCCGCCCTTGTCCTTTTGTACCACAACCTTGCCGTTGGTCTTGATGGTGCAGTGAAGGGCCCCCGCGTTGATGGTGATGTCTGCAACGGACAGCAGCACGGACTGCTCAGCGAAGCCGGTGCCAATCGCGCCCTTGGCCCGCAGGACCCCCTTGCCGCCGCCCTTGATGCCTTGCCGAACCAGGATGTTCCCGTCGGCCGACAGTAGACTGGCCTCAACCGCTTCACCCACCATGATGTCGCCGCCGGCGACCACAAAGAATCCGCTGGTGACGGTGCCACTGATGGTTACTGTCCCGGGGAACTTGATGTTGCCCGACCCGAGTCCCACGTTTCCCGCGATGGCGTGCTCTACGCGGATCTCCAGCCGGTTTGCTTCGAGGATGAACTCGCCCTCGCGCTCGGCGACCAGCAGCACCGTTCCGTCCGGCTGCTCTTCCCGACGCACAAAGGCTCCCGGCTCCGGGTCAGGTCGGACAGAGGTTGAGGGCTGAATCGGCGCGCCGGTAACGTCGGTTCCCGGGCGAGCTTCGGTTGGCCGTGGAAGGATCCGCGCGAGCTTGGCGCCCGCCGCAACCGTGCGGATGTTGTCGGGGTTCTTGTAGTCGGCGCTTCCGTCGTCACGAATGCGCACATCACGGTCGGTGAGCGGCTTGATCAGCAGCTCGAAGGTCTTGTCCGACGGACGGTCGGGCATGGTCGCCTCGGCGATGATCAGGTTGGTGATCGGTTCACCATTCATCGCTGCGCGAATTGCCGCCGTGAGGCTCTCCGCCTTCAGTCCGTGGCGCACGTTCGCCCTGGCGATGGCGTCCATCACCGACGGCTCGTCGAGTCTGCGACCCGTTCCGGCCCCGTCGGCCAGCGAGAGAAACGCCTTGGTTTTGTCCTGCGTAACCGTGACCGTGATCACCGCGTCCGCGTGCGGGCGTACCCGCAGGTAGTTCACGCCCTCTTTCTCTGCCCGATCAACCACTCCGTCGATCTGCGAGATGATGACGTTTCCGGCCTTGGTCAGATTTTCGAAGAGCTTGAACTGCGGTTCCGGCTTGGCGGTTCCCGGGATTGCCTTCCCGTAGACATCGGTGCCCGGGGTACCGGCAACCTCGGGCGGGATTGTCGCGATGCGCTGTTCAGCGTCCACCAGCGCCATCACCGTTCCGCCATCAACCGGGAATTCCTCCAGGGACGAGATACCCTCGCGTGAGCGGGGGTCTTCGGTCAGGCGGCGCACCATGTCGCGCTGCTGCGTCTCGGGAAGGGGGCGGATGGAGAACTCGGGTTCCCGCTCGGGCCCCTCGCCGGGCGGCGTGCCCTCAACCAGGACGTATCCAATCAGATCGGTCTCGGTTGACCGGTAGAAGGCAACGATCTCCTCCTGGATTCGCTTCTGGTCCAGTTTTGCCAGTCCCGCCGCGCGAATGGCGTAGCCCACCTCTTTCAGCACCAGCGGCTTGCCGCGACCCTTCCCCTTGCTGAGGTTGAGTACCGCCTTGAGCTTGTCCTCGGATACCATGATGTCGTGCGAGCTGTCGCGGCTCGCCGTCAGCGCGATCCGCTCCTTCGCTCCTCGGGACACCGCGTCGCCCAGGGCGCGCGCGAGCTCGGTTTCGGAAATCAGCTGGTCCTCGGTAAAGCCCAGCTCGGCGGCGTCGGAAAGAATCTCAGCGGTGCCCGGAAGATCGGCATCCGGGGCGCCCGGCTCGAAGACGTAGAAGGCGCTCACCTTGTCTTCGGAGAGCTCAACACCGCCATGGTGGGGGCGAAACGGAATCACATCAGCCCAGTTTGCACCAACGCGAAGGATGCCCGACGCGGTTGCGCTGATATCCTCGCCCTGGCGTCGTAACCCCTGACCACAGTAGAAGTGGGGATCGGAGACCGGTTTCGGGTGGACAATGGCGCCAAAGACGGACCGGCCCGGCGTGCCGGTCTTTTGCGGCGACACCTTCCCCACCGATGTCCCTTCCGTAACCCAGCCGACCTGTTCCACCGTGGGATCAACGTAGACCCGCTCGGGAATCTGCTCGGTCTCCGTCACCATCACCCGCTCTTCCTTTGGTTTGAGAAAGGGCAGGGCCGACTTCTTCTGACGAATCTGCTGCTTCTGGATCTTTCTGCTTCGATGGTGAATGATCTCCGGGTTGGCCGCCGCGGCTACTACCCGCTCGATCTGCTCGGCCAGTTCAGAGGGCACCGAGGTATCGCCAAACCGGGCGCGTTCCGGCTCCGCCGGTCCAGGGGCCAGCCCTTCCGCCACGGTAATCACGGCGCGCTCTTCACGCTTGGAAATCATCTGCTCGACCCTGCGCCGAATGGCGTCGACGTCCATGGTCGCGGCGATGTTCTTCTGCTTGATGAAGGTGGCGATTCCGGCCGCGGTCCACGCCTGTCCGGAGGAATCCTGCACGATGGTCACGGTCGCCTTGAGGCCCGCGTCGTCAGTCTGGAGATCTACCGTTGCGGTAATCGTCACATCACTCTTTGCCATAACTTTGGACTCTCACCGCTCGGGAGGCTGCCCCTGCTGCAGCGCCTTCACCAGCTTCGCCTTGTAGAGCGCGTTCTGCTTTCGCAGCGAGTTGATCTCCACCTGTTGGCTCTTGACGGTTTCGATGAGGTCGCCGGTAGAGAGCGCCCCCGTCTGCATGAGGTCCTCAACGTAGTCCATCTTGGTCTCGAAGTCTGCCTCGGCTTCCAGCCCTGCTTCCTGG
The DNA here is from genome assembly GCA_007130025.1 of Spirochaetales bacterium. GTDB lineage: Bacteria > Spirochaetota > Spirochaetia > DSM-27196 > PWMO01 > PWMO01. The sequence goes on from SLTF01000448.1 coordinate 4,374, forward strand.
TAGCTCTCGTCAACGCCGTGCCAGCCGGTTTCGTCGTCGGACTCCAGCTGGATGATCTTGTCCGCAACCCGATCAATTGCCTGCGAGAGAACCGAGTGGGGCTTGTAGATGACCACGGGAAGCCCGGATGAGAGCGCCACATCCTGGATGTCATCGCGGTACATGATTCCCAGGTGTTCGAGCTCAATCCCCAGATACTGCTCGCAGCTGCGGCGGAGCCGGTTTGCCTTCTCGCCGTCTTTGGGATCTTCCAGCATGTTCATGATCAGGCGGGGGCGAAACGCCGCCAGCCGCTCCCGGAGCGCGGCGTGCCCCTGCGGGTCCACCTCGGAAATCTGCTCGAGCAGCCGGGGAATGTAGACCCGTTGAAACGACTCCTTCTGCTTGCGCAGCCCCGCAAGGTACTCCGCACCCGGACTCCTGCGCTCGAACGAGGTGTGGATGATGCGAAAGACCAGGTTCTTCAGGAAGAGGTAGGCGTTGACCGTGGCGGTGGGCGTCGGCGTGGTGACAACGAGGCCACGGCCGGACATCAGAAAGAAATCCAGAATATTGAAGTGTGTGCCCGCACCCAGATCAACGATCAGCAGATCGGCATCGAGCTGCCCAAGGCGGCGTACCAGCATGTTCTTCTGGGCGGTTCCCAGATTGGCAATGCCGGGAATCTCCGCGTCGCCGGCAATGAACCGCAGGCCGCGATACTCGGTCTGCAGTATGATCTCGTCAAACGGACGGCGGCTGTCGTTGAGCCAGGTGCCGATTCCCACCGGGGGATTTCGCACACCAAGGATGAGATGTAGGTTTGATCCGCCGAGGTCAAGGTCGACAAGGATGACCCGCTTTCCCGCGCGACTGAGGGCCACGGCGAGATTGGCGGCAATCAAAGACTTGCCGACACCTCCCTTACCACCGGCAACCGGTAGAATGCGCATGAAACGGTTACTCCTCTTGCGGCCGTTGTACCGGCGGAGCGTCGTCCCCGATGCGGTATGATAACAGGAAGAGGAATAAAATGGAATCGACGCCGGCGATGACAATGGGGGTAAGCAGCCGCACCAGATCCAGCACGGCCGCGGCCGTTGTGACGACCGCCGGGAGCCCGGTGACAATCAGGAGCACCGCGGGACCGATGGAGATGAACTTGGCGAGCCGCAACAGGGGAAGATAGACGGCGTATCGATCAGGGAAGAGCCCGACCATCACAAAGGCCCCCACAAGGGCGAGCTGAGCGGATCCAAACCAGAGCGCGGTCACGCTCAGTGCCGCGGGCGTGGGGCCGTCCGGGCGCACCGTGAGGATGGCAAAGAGCGCCGCAAATCGCACCAACTCCCAGCCTGCCGCTACCAAAAAAAACAGCTTATCGCGTGCCACGTATCCGGGGAGTGTAGGGGCGAAACTTTACCCGCGTCAATAGAAAGTCGAGCTTTTTCGCAGTATATTCCAGGAGTGATGGATACAAACCAGAAAAACCGAAAAGCGCGAGAGCGCATCGTATGGATTGCAGTCGCCACCCTTCTGATGGCGGTCCTCCTGGGGGTATTGCTTCCTACTGAGGCCTTCGCTCAGTCAACCGCCCAGACCCGACGCTCAGACAGCGAGCGGGCACTGGAGATGTTCTCGCAGATCTTCCGCTTTGTTCAGGAGAACTACGTGGACGAGGTCGAGGCCGAGAAACTCATTCAGGGCGCCCTCGACGGGATGTTCCGCAGCCTCGGCGATCCGCACTCCAAGCACCTCAGCGCCGATGAAATGCGCGGTCTCACCGATACCACCGCCGGACAGTTCGGCGGCGTCGGCATGTACATCTCCAAGCAACCGGAAACCGAAGTCGGAGCCGCTTCCTATGTCGAGGTGGTTTCTCCCATCGAGGGCACCCCCGCCTATTTCGCGGGTGTGCAGGCGGGAGACCTCATCGTGGGTATTGAGGGTGAGAGTACCGGCCCGCTCTCCATTGACGAGGTGCTGACCCGGCTTCGCGGCCGGCCCGGCAGCGAGGTCAACCTCACCATGCGACGCGGGCGCACGCACGAGTTTGCGCTCACCCTGGTCCGCGACATCATCCAGGTACCCACCGTGCGTCACGACATGATTTCGGGCGGCATCGGGTTCATGCGGATCATCCAGTTCACCCCGCACACCGCGGATCGCGTCCGCGATGCGGTGGATTACTTCCAGCGCAACGGCTATCGATCCATGATCATCGATCTGCGTCGTAATCCCGGCGGCCTGCTCAGCGGCGTGGTGGACACCGCGGGGGTGTTCTTTGACGGTGGGCTGGTGGTGGGAACCCGCGGCCGCAACCCGCGGGAGAACGAACAGTTCAACGCGACGCCCGGCTCAATCGTGCCCGATTCCATCCCCATTGTGGTGCTGATCGACGGAGGCTCCGCGTCGGCAGCAGAGATTCTGGCCGGTGCGCTCAAGGATCGCGGCCGCGCCACCCTCATCGGTGAGACCACCTTTGGGAAGGGCTCCGTTCAGCAGGTGCGTCGGATCGGAGACGGCGGGTTCCGCCTCACGATGTCGCGCTACTACACCCCGTCGGGAACCTACATCGACCAGGCAGGCATCTCGCCCCACAAGGTGGTACGCGAACCGGAGCTGAGCGATGAAGAGCTCGAGTCGCTCACCCGTCTGCGGAACGAGCGCAGAATCGCCCGCTTTGTCGAGGCCAATCCATCGCCCACCACCGCCCGGATCGACGCCTTTGTCGCGGAGTTTCAGCGGGAAGGTGGCCAACTCCGCGAGAGCTGGGTCCGTCGGCTGATTCGCGACGAGGTCAACCGCGCGGCCGGAGTGATGCTGGTCTACGATCTGGAGTTTGACATCGTCCTGCAGGAAGCGGTGCGCATGCTCCGCAACAGCGAAATCGCCCGGCCGTAGAGGATGCGTACCCTCGTCCTCCCGCCGGAGTGCTCCGGCGAGGGGAGACACCGTCTCACCGGAAAGCCCTTTCATCACCTCTGCCACGTGCGCCGGACGGCCCTGGGGGCGCGTTTTGACGCGATTGACGAGGACGGCGGCCGGTACGAAGTGGTGCTGGTGGCGGTTCATGAAGCGTCGTGCGATATCGACGTCGTTCCGGTTTCGCCGCGCCACGACCCGGCGCTTCCCCGGCTGGTGCTCTATCAGGGGCTGCCCAAGGGACGAAAGCTCGACCAGATCATTCGCCAGTGCACCGAAGCGGGAGTCGATGAGATTCGGCCGTTCTTCAGCCGGTACACGGTGGTCGAGACCCGCGGCAACGAGCGCGACGCCCGAAAGCGCGAGCGGTGGGCGGCCGTCGCCCGTGAGGCGGTTCAGCAGTCCGGGCGCGCGACCATTCCCCGCGTCTTCGAGCCGGTGAGTCTCGACGCCATCGCTTCGGTGCGAGAGCCGGATTCGATTGGATTGCTCTTCCATGAGGCCCCGCTTGCACAGGCTTCACTTCACGAGTATCTTACAGGCTCACCGCAGACGGTAGCGATGGTAGTGGGTGGCGAGGGAGGCTTCGCCCCGGCCGAGGTGGACTTCTTGACCGGCGAAGCAGGGTATCGCCCGGTATGTCTGGGGCCCACCGTATTGCGAACCGAAACGGCCGCCATCTATGCGCTGGCCGCCGTGCGGACGATTCTCAGGGAGAAACCAACGTGGAGAAGCGATTAGAGTCAGTGGTGCGCACCGATGTGCTCGGGGTTCCCGTTGACGTCGTGAAACCGGAAGACTTGCCGGCGGTATTCGCACAGCTTGTTGAGGACCGGGAGCACCATCAGATCGTCTTTATCCGCCTGTGGGACCTCCTGAGGGCGCGGCGCAGCCGATCGTTTCGCATGAGCCTCCGGCACGCCTCTCTGGTGATTCCCGTCACCAAAGGCATCATCTCCGGCGCCCGCTTCCTGCAGCGCCGCGAACCGTACCGCTATTCTCCGTTCGATTTTGTCATCAAGCTGCTGAACGCGGTCGAGCAGAAACGGGCCTCGCTCTATCTGTTGGGACTGCGGCGCAATGAGCTCTTGAGGGTAGAGCAGAACATCCGCGAAACCTTTCCGGGAATCCGGCTGGTGGGTCGCTACGCGGGCTACTACCCGCCGGCCGTCGAGACCGATATCGTCACCGCCATCAAGAAGGCGGGCCCCTCGCTGCTCCTCGCGGGTACCGGGGTTCCCCACGGCAACCGCTGGCTCTCCGGCAAGATGGCTGATTTCCACCCCGGCATCTACCTCTGGTCGCAGGAAGTCATGGACATCCTCGCCGATCGACGAGCGCGACCGTCCCGCCGCGCAGTAGAGATGGGCACCGACTACCTGGGAGAAGCCGTCCGGCGCCCCTGGCGTGTTCTGCGATTCTTTGTCTATGGGTGGTATGTAATTCTGCTTCTCGTGTACCGGTTGTTGAAGAAGTAGCGAGTGTTCCAAAAGCTGTGCATTTTTGGCTGTTGCACGCATTGGGCGCCGCTCAGCGCATCTTCAGATACTCGTACACTTCACGCAGCTCTCCACGCACCGGCCTGATCACCAGCGCTCCCAGTGGACGTCGCAAGGGTGGCAGAAAAAACAGTACACCAAGCGCATCGGTGAACAGTCCCGGTGTCAGAAGCAGGATGGCCGACACCACCAGGGCCGCCAGGGCCTGATACTCCCGATGGGGATATCGTCCCTCACCAACACTCTGGTGCAGCGTACGGAGCGTTGTGGAGAGGGCATTAATCAGAAAGAAGAGTCCGCACAATCCCGTGACTCCCGTTATCGCAACCGCCAGATAACGACCGAAGCGCTCCGCCAAAGTGATCAGCAAGAGACCATCTGCGAGCATTGCCGTCGCGGGGACCAGCAGAACCAGAAAGAGCCGGACCAGGTAGGCTTGATCAAAGAACCGTAGAAGAGGATGCATGGGGCGCGGCATCGTATTCCAGACTATATCCCGTATTGCCGCGAAAGACAAAAGCAGTTATCTTGTAACAGGATGTATTAATCTTGAACAGGATGTGGACAGACGACGCGAATGATTCGGATTGCCATAATCAGTGCTGATCCGCACTCCGTCTCCGGGCTCACGATGCTGATTCCGGACGCCTACCACTGTGTGCCGATCACGCTTGGGGACGATGAACACCAGATCGGCCTTCCGCCGGATATCGATGTGGCCCTTGTAGACGCGGGCGATCGCTCCATCGAGCGCACCCTTGAAACCATTGCAGCCGTTGTTGCCGCTCACCCTACCATTCTCTGTTCCGCTCATCAGGACGACGAGCAGATCGTGCGTGCGGTGCACAATGGGGTCTTCGACTACCTGGTGAAGCCGTTTCGCCAGGAGCGACTGCGCCGTGCCGTCGAAGCCGCGGCAATCGTGGCGGCGGCACGCGCGGCTCAGCTTCCGTCGACCTCTCCCGTGGGTTTCGTCGGAGAGAGCCGGGCCGCTCGACAGGTAGGCTTTTTCGTCCAGCAGTGTGCGGTCGATGACTCCCCGGTCCTGCTGACCGGGGAAACCGGAACCGGAAAAGAGCTCGTTGCCCGTCTCATCCACGGGGCATCCGCGCGCGCGAGCGGCCCGTTCGTTCCGTGCAACTGCGCAGCCGTGCCCGAATCACTGTTCGAGACCGAGCTCTTCGGCAGCGAGCGCGGCGCGTTCACCGATGCGGTGACCCGTGCGGGTCTCTTCGAGCGGGCCGTCGGAGGCACGCTGTTTCTTGATGAGATCGGCGACATGTCGCCGGCCAACCAGGTGAAACTGCTTCGCGCCATTGAAGATCACGAAGTCACCCGAGTGGGCGGACGGCTTGCCCGCTCGGTAGATTGCCGCATCATCTGTGCGACCAACCGGGATCTGAGAAAAATGGCCGCCGACGATCGGTTTCGCAAGGACCTCTTCTTCCGCATCGGGGTGCTGATCCATACCATCGCCCCCCTGCGAAACCGGGCTGCCGACATCCCCCTGCTGGTACACCACTGCCTGACCGAGAGCGGTCACGCCGAGCGGCGCGTGAGTCCATCGGCAATGCAGCGACTGATGACCCACCCGTGGCCGGGGAACTATCGAGAGCTACGGAATGTGGTGCATCGAAGCCGGCTCGCCGCGCGCGGCAACACCATTACCGCGCGGGATCTGCAGTTCTGAGTCGGTCGGTCAGCGGATGGGCCGAAGGTGGAAGCCGTCAATAACCGGCGCGACGCCTCCGTCGGGTTCGTCGAACAGATCAACAAGGGCGCCGGCAACCAGAATGCGGCTGTTCACCGCCAAGAGGTCCGGGTTTGGCTCTCTCGGCGGAGATGCGGGGATCATTTCGGCAAATTGGGGGCCCTGAACAAAGACGTACGCACGATAGAGCCTGATCTCGTCCAAATCGCGCCACCGGCCGGTGACCAGGTCGATCTGGGCGAAGAAGCTTTCCGGTTCCGGATCAATGACGGTGATCTCCGCGACCACGCCGTCAAGCAGAACCGCGCGCCCGGTGAAGAGCGAATCGATGTCTCCGCGTTCGATCCGGTGGTGGATTTCTTCGAGGGAGAGGGCAAAGTCAATCGCCTGGTTAAACCCGTCGCGGTCCACGTGCTGCGCGTACAGCGGCCCGAG